>SKFX01000237.1 GCA_007117775.1 Ilumatobacteraceae bacterium | reverse complement strand
GGCAAAATGTCATGGAACTGCTGGGTCAGCACCGCCTTCCAGGCGGCGTCGAGATCGACCGACACCCCGGCGGTGGCGGCCCACAGTTCCACCTCCCACAACAGGTGTTCACAGCGCTGATTGGCGGCCTTGGTGGCGCGCTGAGACGTCAAGGTGCCGCGGTGGGTCTCGAAGTAGAGCTCACCGCGCCACACCGGGGCGGTGGCACCGGCGAGGATCTCGGCCTCGACGTGGTCGAAGAACTGAGCCGGTGTAGCGATCTCGAGCCGTGGTGCGCCGTCGAGGTCGCCGAGTCGTCGGGCCCGCTCGAGCATCTCGCGCGTCGGCCCACCGCCGCCGTCGCCGTGGCCGAATGGCATCAGCGACCAGTCGCTCCACGCATGGTCGGAGAAGTTCGCCGACGCGTACGCGCACTGTTCGGGGGTGATCTCAGCGTTGTAGGTGTCGACCGGCGGGAAATGCGTCAGCACCCGGGTGCCGTCGAGGCCCTCCCAGTGGAAGGTGTGGTGTGGGAAGCGGTTCTGTTTGTTCCATGACAGCTTCTGGGTGACGAATCGGTGCATCCCACCGGCGGCGAAGACCTGGGGGAGACCGGCGGGGTACCCGAACACATCTGGGATCCACACCTCGGTGCAGCGGACGCCGAAACGATCCTCGAAATACCGCTGGCCGTGGACGATCTGGCGGACCAGTGATTCGCCAGAGGGCAGGTTCATATCCGATTCCACCCACATGCCTCCGACCGGGATCCAACGGCCCTCGCGCAGATGACGGACGATCTCGGAGAACAGCTCGGGATGCTGCTCTTCGATCCAGGCGTAGTGCTGGGCCTGTGAGCAGGCGAAGCGGTACTCGGGGTACTCGTCCAACAGCGCGACCGCGGACGCGAAGGTGCGGGTGCATTTGCGCACGGTCTCGCGCAGCGGCCACAGCCAGGCGGTGTCGATATGGGCATGGCCGATGGCGGCGATGCGATGTGCGGTGGTGCGCGCCGGTTGGCGATAGGCAACCGCCAGGCTGCGTCGTGCCGCATCGATATCGGGGAGCAGGTCGAGCGCGGCGATGATCTGGGTGCGCAGGCGGATCCGGCGCGGATCGGCGGTGTCCAGGCTGCGCATGACACCGTCGAGGACATCGAGGTCATGGGCGAGGGCCTCAGCGGCGGCGTCGACCACCACCAATTCGGCACGAGCGAATCGATACAGCGTCTCGGTGCGTGCCGCGGCCTCTGGAGCTCCGAGCGGTGACGGTCGGAACTGGGCGAACTGCGGGTTGGAGGCCGCCTCGAGGTCGATGACCACCGGCCCGGGACCCGAGTCCACCGCAAGTGCCATCCGGCGTGGATGGATGCCCTGGCGCGGTGTGCCGTCGGGGTTGATGACGAGTCCCTCGCATTGGAAGCCGGCGGCATCGGGATGGAAGCCGAGATCGATGATCGCCTCGACGCGTTCGGTCGCCCATGCCTCGGGAACGTGACCGCTCAGGCGGAACCAGGTGGTGCCCCACGGTGTGCCCCAGCGCGATCCGACCTCGAAGTCGGTCAGCTCGGTGAGGCTCGGGCCGGCTTCGACCATGAGGGGGACCCGACTCGGATGCACGAGGGGGAGCAGCCGATCGTGGAGTTCCCGGTCGATCCGACGCTCGTCGAGCGCCCGCTGATCGTGCATGTCCCGAACGCTAGTCAACCCGTCGGCGTCGCGCCGATCGATCGGTCCGCGTGTATCGGATCACCGCAGGGAATCACCGAAGGGCATCGGCGACCAGTACGGCCGCTGTGGCGAGCGCGTCGATGAGCGCGATGGTGTGGGGGACCAGGCGATGGGGGTGGTGGTCCCACCACAGCGGGCCTGCACCGCGCACCCGAGGCGGCAGTTCGATCTGCACTCCGCCGAGGGCGGGCAGATTGACCGGATTGCGCGGATGCAGGCCACGCAACCCTGCCGGGATTTCATCGAGGTCGGTGATCACCCGGTACGCCGGGAGGTGGGCTGTGATGACGCCACCGACGATGTCGGCGGCGCTGCGATTGGAGCCACCGATGAGGATCGAACTGAAGTGGCCGCGGCGACCGAAGCCGTGGATGGTGATCGCGAGATCGACATGGTCGATGAATCCTTCGAGCGCGGCCGACGCGGCCGGGTCGATACGCGCGGACGCGATGTGGAGCGGTTCGGGCTCGGCCGGCTGGGTGACGGCGTAATACGACGCGCCGCTGCGTTCAGCGGCGGCCCCGGCGATCTGATCGGTCATCTCCTCGAGCGCACCACCGTGGTAGGCCATGAACCCGATCCGGCCACGCAGTTCGCAGTGCTCGATCACACCGGGTCGAGCCAACACATCAGCGAAGCCGACTCGATCATGTGGGTTCGATGCGTCGTGGGCCGCCATGTTCACCCCACCATGGTGCCATGTCGTTCGTCGCGTTGTCGTCGGCGTGGTGCCCCATGATCGCCACGGAGCGCGGTTGGACCCAACAGCTAGGGTGAGGTGATGCTCGTGTGGATGGACCTGGAGATGACCGGCTTGGACCACACCCGCGATGTGATCGTGGAGATCGCCACCCTGATCACCGACGATCAGCTGAACATCATCGC
>SKFX01000032.1 GCA_007117775.1 Ilumatobacteraceae bacterium | reverse complement strand
GCCTCGCTCGCAGGTCCCGGTCCAGATGAGTCTCGGCCGCGCTGGCAGCGGTGGTGGGACCTGATCGCAGAGTTGCTCGAGGACGGCGATGACAATGCCAATAACCGCTGGTGGGCCGGAGCGGAACTGAACCGCCGGATCGCGGCTGATACGGGTCCGTTTTGGGGGTGCCCTCCCGGGGTGAGCGAATCCGATCTGGCCCCGACCCGACCACCGATGGACACCGTCGTCGAATGGCGCCATGTCGAGCGGGTGCTGCGGGATCAGCGCCGGCGTCCGTTCTCGGTCTTTCAACTGGCCTACGCCGGCAGCGTCGGCAGCCAGGCGCTCACAGCTGTCGTCCGCCTCGACTCGTTATGCGCACGCGCCAGAGATGTCCGATGTGAGGTGACGGTCTGGCCGTTCGAGCCGGTGGGAACCGCTGAGTGCTCAGTGACCATCGCCGAGATCTGGCCGAGCGCCTTCGATCTCGATCTCGGGGTCCACCCGATCCGCGATGCGGCGCAGGTGCTCGGCGTCGCCGAGCGCACCGTCGCAGCCGATCGATCCGGGCGACTCGGGCCGTGGATGGCAGATGGTTGGACGCAGACACCCGATGGTGGGGTACTCGATGACCAGGTGATCTCAGCAGTGTGCGATGAGGAGGGCTGGGTGCTCGGCATCGGCGCCGATGGGCGCATCAGCCCGGGCTTCGTCTGACCCCCGGTCCACGGGGTGGCCAGTGCTGGACCCGGCGGGGTCAGTCGACCGTCCAGGTGCCATTGCTGCGCAGCAGTGTGGCGAGATCGCCGGGACCCTTGTGCTCTGATGCCGCTGCGACCTGCGCGCTCACCGATGACGCATACTCGACGCGCTCGACCTGTCGGAAGACTCCGAACGGTGTCGGCGAGACATCATCGGTGTTGAGACGCGCCAAGGCGAAGGCCAGTGAGGGGTCGGGCCGGGTGGCGTCATGGACCAAGATCGCGTCCTCGCCGACATCGGCGACCTCGAGGATGCGCAGCGCACCGTCGGAGCCCATCGTGACGCCGCGTTGGCGTTCAGCCCCGAAACGAATCGGCTCACCATGCACGAGATCGATCATCATCTCGTCTCGCACGGTGCGCTTGGTGACGTGGTTGAACTGGCCATCGTTGAACACGTTGCAGTTCTGGTAGATCTCGACGAAGGCTGCGCCACGGTGGTCGTGCGCGGCACGGAACGTCTCCATCATGTGCTGGCGGTCGAGGTCATGAGTGCGTGCCACGAACGAGGCCTCGGCACCGAGCGCCACCGCCAGTGGATTGAACGGGGTGTCGACCGAGCCGAACGGTGTCGATTTGGAGACCTTGCCGACCTCTGAGGTGGGCGAGTACTGGCCCTTGGTGAGACCGTAGATCCGGTTGTTGAACATCAGGATCGTCAGGTTCACATTCCGCCTCAGTGCATGGATGAGGTGGTTGCCGCCGATGGACAACCCGTCGCCGTCGCCGGTGATGACCCAGACATCGAGATCCGGCCGGGCGACCGCAACACCGGTGGCGATCGCAGGGGCGCGTCCATGGATCGAATGCATCCCATAGGTGTTCATGTAATAGGGCAGGCGACTCGAACAGCCGATCCCGGAGATGAACACCGTGTTCTCCGGTGCCACCCCCAACTCGGGCATCAGCTGTTGGACAGCCTGCAAGATGCCATAGTCGCCACATCCTGGACACCAGCGGACCTCCTGGTCGCTGCTCCAATCCTTCTTGGTGGTCAAGGTGACGGTGGTATCGCTCATCGTGAGGCCTCCTCGATGTGATGCTCGATCTCGCGGGCGGTGAAGGGCAGACCGGCGACTTTGGAGATGGCGGTGGCGTCGATCAGATACTCGGCTCGCACGATCCTGGTCAGCTGGCCGCTGTTGAGTTCGGGGACGAGGACCGTTCGATAGCGGCGCAGGATGTCACCGAGATCATTGGGCAGCGGACTGAGGTGCATGAGATGCACCCATGCCACCTTCTCACCGGCGCGGCGGCGCCGCTGCACGGCCGAGTCGATCGCCGCCCAGGTCGAACCCCATCCGAGGATGCAGATCTCGGCATCGGGATCACCCTGGATCTCGGTCGGCGCGAGATCATCCGCGATGCGGCTGATCTTGGCGGCCCGCAACTGCACCATCTTCTCGTGGTTCTCGGGGGTGTAGTCGATATTGCCGGTGCCGTCGGCCTTCTCGAGACCGCCGATGCGGTGCATGAGGCCCGGTGTGCCCGGGATCGCCCAGGGCCGCGCCAGAGTATCGGGATCGCGCAGGAACGGCCAGAACTCGGTGCTGCCGTCATCGTTGACGTGGTTGTGCTCGGTGGTGAACTCGACGGGGATCGTCGGCAGCTCAGCTGGGTCGGGGACCCGCCACGGCTCTGATCCGTTGGCGAGGTAGCCGTCCGAGAGCAGGATCACCGGTGTGCGGTAGATGAGTGCGATCCGTGCCGCCTCGATCGCCGCATAGAAGCAATGCACCGGGCTGTAGCTGGCGACGATGGGCAACGGTGCTTCACCATGGCGCCCGAACATGGCGATATTCAGGTCCGCCGCCTCGGTCTTGGTCGGCAGACCCGTCGAGGGGCCACCGCGTTGGATATCGACGATCAGCATGGGTAGTTCGGTGGCCACCGCGAGCGAGATGGTCTCGCTCTTGAGTGCCACACCCGGCCCGCTCGTGGTGGTGACGCCGAGATGTCCGGCGAAGGCTGCGCCGAGCGCCATCCCGGCGGCTGCGATCTCATCTTCGGCCTGGACGGTGCGCACACCGAAGTTCTTGTGGCGCGAGAGTTCGTGCAAGATGTCCGATGCCGGGGTGATCGGATACGAACCCAAGGTGACGGGCAGTTTGGCCAGTTGGCCGGCGGCCACCAGACCCCAGGCGAGCGCGGTGTTACCGGTGACGTTGGTGTACTCGCCGGGGGGCATCTGAGCCGGGTTGACCTCATAGCGGTGGCCGACGGCCTCGGTGGTCTCACCGAAGGAGTGCCCGGCGAGCAGTGCCGCCCGGTTGGCCTCGCGCACGGTCTCCTTATCGGCGAATTTGGCCTCGAGCCATTCCACGGTCGGCTCCAGGGGGCGGCTGTACATCCACGACACCAGTCCGAGGGCGAAGAAGTTCTTGGAGCGTTCGGCATCGCGGGGCTTGACCCCGAGCGGTGCGCAGGCCTCTTTGGTCAGCGATGACATCGGGACCGCGATGACGCGGTAGTTGGCGAGCGAGTCATCCTCGAGCGGGTTGGTCGCGTAGCCGACTTTCTCGAGATTGCGCTCATCGAAGGCATCCTCATTGGCGATGATCGTCCCGCCGATCTCGAGACGGTGCAGATCGGCTCTGAGCGCCGCGGGGTTCATCGCCACCAAGACGTTGGGTTCGTCGCCGGGGGTGGTGATGTCGTGGTCAGAGATGTGGACCTGGAAACTCGAGACACCGTTGATGGTGCCGGCCGGGGCACGGATCTCAGCCGGGAAGTCCGGCAGGGTGGACAAGTCGTTGCCGAATGCGGCGCTCACCGAGGTGAAGCGGTCACCGGTGAGCTGCATACCGTCTCCGGAGTCGCCGGCGAAGCGGACGACGAGACGATTGATGACCTCGGCCTCGGTGGACCGTCGGAGGGTTTCAGACATATCTCCCCTTTGCCACCGCGCCATTGCGGCGGATCGCGTTTCCCGAACCGACCTTACCAATCCGGTATTGACGCGACCGTCATTGCGACGCCGTCTCCGATCATGGAATCGGGTCGGGGTGACGACCGGCGAGGCGGCCATCGTCGAAGTGGCCGACAAGGGTGTCGGCGAGCGTCCGATCGGCGTGGGTGGCCCGCCAGGTCAGCATCGACTCCGCCGCGCGCAGTGCCGCCGTGGGATCGTCGACCACGGTGCGCCACGTCGGATCCGCATCCAGATCGAAATAGAGCGAGTCACCGTCACCGAAGTGCACATAGGCGTAGTCGTCGCCGCGCTCGACGCTCAACTGACAGCGCTCAGGTCGTCGATCCCAGGGCCACTGCGGTGGATCGTCGCCGAGCAGGACGAAACGCCAGTCGTATTCGTAATGCGCGGCGTTTCGCCATGGGCCGGGATGTCCCGAGCCGTCGATGAACCCGGTCAGGGGCAGGCCATCGGATTGCAGGGGGACCTCTTGGCCGAGGATCTCGCACAGCGTCGCAAAGATGTCGACGTTCTCGGTGAAGTCGTCGACGACCATGCCATGGCCGGCGCGGTGGCGGGGATCAGCGATGATCGCAGGGATGTGATAACTCTGCTCGAAGAATCCCGCCTTCTCGATATAGCCGTGGTCGCCGAGCTGTTCGCCGTGGTCCGCGGTCACCACCACCACGGTGTCTCGATCCGCGCCAGTGCGTTCGAGATGGTCGAGGATCCGGCCGAGTTGGTGGTCGACCTCGCTGATCATCCCGTAATACTGGGCCCGCAGCTCACGCATCGCTGTGGGGCTCTCGGGTGCGCGGGTCGCGTCGAGTGAGCACAGTGCCTCATGGAGCCGGTGGCGGTTGGGCGATGGTGCGATCGGGTCGCCGACGTCATCGGGGTGATAGGCGGTGGCGAACTCACCGGCGGCGGCATAGGGCGGATGGGGTCGCAGGTAGCTGAGATGCGCGAACCACGCATCGGGCGCCTGATGATCGAGCCAGTCCAAGAAGGTGTCGGTCATGAATGCCGAATGGCTGTGCTCGGCCGGCCGTTGCGGTTCGCTGGCGAGCGCTTCGAGCGCAGCGCGGGCGGCCTCGGGGCCCTCGGTTGTGGCCGTGTCGACGCTATGGCCGCGTTCGGCCAGCCAACACCGCCAGGGGAGTTGGTCACCGATCAGCTCCATGACGACCTCGAAGCCCGGGAGCGCCCCCTCCCAGGTTCGCCGTCGGGGATCGTGTTCATCGGGGACTGAACGCGGATCGACGGCCTGGTCGGTGTAGCCGAACAGCACCGGTTCGTAGCCGGCGCGCCGCGCCATCAATGCGATGTTGTCGAGCCGTCGGTCCAGTGGTGTGCCATTGGCAACCACCCGGTGGTTCATCTGGTACGTCCCGGTGTAGAGCGATGCCCGGCCCGGCCCGCACGGCGCGGCCTGGCTGTAATGGCGAGCGAACCGCACACCGTTGGTCGCGAGACGATCGAGCGACGGGGTGGTGATCAGATGGTGGCCGGCGATGCTGAGACAATCGGCGCGTAACTGGTCCAGGGTGATCAGCAGGAGGTTCATGACCTGCTGGCGTGGGGGTCCAGGCCCCACTGCGGTGGCGGTAAGGTCGTATCTGTCATGGCCACGCTCCGATTCAGCTTCGGCACGATGGGCTCGGGCAAAAGCACCCTAGCGCTCCAGATCCATCACAATCTGATGTCGCGCGACCTGTTCGGGCTCCTGCTGACCTGTTTGGATCGCGAGGGCCAGCAGGTCACCAGTCGACTCGGGGTGACCGCACCGGCCATCCACGTCGATGGTGGCCTCGACATCCACGGCCTGGCGGTGGCGAGCTGGCCGCTGCACTATCTGGTCTGTGATGAGGCGCAGTTCTACACCGCCGCACAATGCGACCAGCTGGCGCGTATCGTCGATGAGCTCGGGATCGATGTGTTCGCCTTCGGGCTGATCACCGATTTCCGCGGATTGCTCTTCGAGGGGACCCAGCGTCTCTTGGAGGTTGCTGACGAGCGGATTCCGCTGCAGGTCGAGGCGCGTTGTTGGTGTGGGGCCCGCGCCACCCACAACGCCCGGGTCGTGGACGGTGTCGTGGTGTATGAGGGGGAGACCGTGGTGGTCGGCGATACTGGGGACACCAACAGTCCACCGCTGTTCGGTGAGGTGGTCCGCTATGAATTGATGTGCCGCCGGCACTTCATCGCCGGCGAACTCGAGGGCTGATCATATGTCTCGCCCATGACGGGGTCGTCGGCGGCGTCGGATCGCCGGTCAGTCCCACTCGCACTGCAGGCGCTTGATGCCGTTGATGAAGTTGCTCTGCAGGTAGTCGGGTTCACCGACGGCGCGCAGGCTCGGGACCCGCCGGCGGATCTCGTCGAACATGACAGCGATCTCGCGGCGTGCCAGGTTGGCGCCGAGACAGAAGTGCGGCCCGCCGGCGCCGAAGCCGACCTGCTGGGGTTGCAGTGGCCGGGTCACATCGAAGGACTCGGGGTCGGTGAAGACGCGCTCATCGCGATTGGCGGCCTGATAGAAGATGACGACTTTGTCGCCGGCGTTGATCTTCTGGCCGGCGAGTTCGGTGTCCTCGGTGGCGGTGCGGCGGAAGTGGATCACCGGCGATGACCAGCGCACGATCTCGTCGACCGCCGTGCGGGTATGGGTCTCGAAGTCCGAGTACCACCGGTCGCGTTGGTCGGGATGATCGGTGAGTGCTTTGAGTCCGTGGCTGATGGCGTTGCGCGTCGTCTCGTTGCCGGCCACCACCAACAAAATGAAGAACGACCCGAACTCCTGAGAGGTGAGCTGATCGCCGTCCACCTCGGCACCCATCATGACCGAGGTGATGTCATCGGTCGGGTTGGCGCGACGGTCCTCGCCGAGCGCCTGGGCGTACTGGAACATCTCGAGCGCATTGTTCATGAGGTTCTCGTAGTTCCCACCGAAGTCCGGATCGCCGGCACCGAGGATCACATTGGTCCAGTGCAGGATCCGCTCGGTGTCCTCGGCGGGGATGCCCATCATGTCGCAGATGATCTCGAGGGGGAGCGCTGCTGAGACGGTGTCGACGAACTCACACGTCTTGTCGGGGAACTGCTCCAAGAGTCGGTCGACGATCGCGGTGGCCTTCTCGCGGACATAGCCCTCGACCCGGGCGATCTCCTTGGGGGTGAAGCCCTTGGACACGATCGAGCGCAACCGGAAGTGCTTGGGATCGTCCATGTTGATCATCGAGCCGAAGAACTCGTTCATCTCCTGGGGGAGATCACCGATATTGGAGCCCTGCCCCGAACAGAACAGCTGCGGGTTGCGACTCACCGCCCATGCGTCTTCATGGCGTGTCACGGCGTAGTAGCCCGGCCCGGGCGGGAACGGATAGCCCTCGATGACGCGTTCGTTGAAGAACGTCAATCCGGGCTGGTCGCGCAGGGTCTTGAAGGCGCCGTGGCGCCACGGCCGGTCGGCGGTCCAGAAGTCGATCGTGGACAGGTCGATGTCGGCGAGGGCCACATCGGGCAGGGTGGAGGACATGGACCGATCGTATGGGCACAGTGATTCGGACCCGAAGTCGGAGCGTCGCCGATGGTGTGATCCGAGATGAGCGCAGGTCCCCCGAGCATCCGATGCCGATGCCGAGCCGTTCGGGTGGGTACTCTTCGAGGAAACGTCATCGTCGCAGTCGTCCATCGCCCGGTGGAACCACCGTTGAACCCGATCATCTGATCGCCGTGGGTTCGACTCCACTGGTCACACCGGGATCTGAGTGGGCAACCCGACACTCACCTCGAGGGAGCATCTATGCCCGAAGCAGTCATCGTCGCCACCGCCCGCAGTCCGATCGGTCGTGCCGGGAAGGGTTCACTCGTCACGATGCGACCCGACGATATGTCAGCACAGATCGTGCAGGCGCTCATGGACAAGGTGCCCCAGGTCTCATCGGGTGATATCGAGGACCTGATCATGGGGTGCGGGCAGCCCGCCGGTGAGTCAGGGTTCAATATCGCCCGGGTCGTCGCGGTGCTCGCCGGACTCGGCGATGTGCCCGGCGTGACCGTCAACCGATATTGCTCGTCGAGTCTGCAGACGATCCGGATGGCAGCACACGCCATCAAAGCAGGTGAGGGTGATTGTTTCATCGCGGCCGGTGTCGAGACCGTCAGCCGCTATGGCTCCGGTGCCAGTGACACCGCACCCAATGCGGTGTTCGCCGATGCCGGAGCGCGCACCGCCAAGCGAGCCGAGGGGGGCCAGGGTCCGTGGACGCCGGCCGACGGCCTGCCCGATATCTATATCGCCATGGGCCAGACCGCCGAGAACGTCTGTGAGGTCGAGAACGTCTCACGTCAGGAGATGGACGAGTTCGCAGCGCTCAGCCAGCAACGAGCGGTGGCGAATGTCGAGAACGGCTTCTTCGCCGATGAGATCACCCCGGTGACCCTCACCGATGGCACGGTGGTCAGCGCCGATGACGGGCCTCGGCCCGGCACCACCGTGGAGGCGCTGTCGGGTCTCAAGCCGGTGTTCCGTCCCGATGGCTCGATCACCGCCGGGAACGCCTGTCCGCTCAATGACGGAGCGGCCGCGGTCATGGTGATGAGCGACTCAAAAGCCAAGCAACTCGGCATCACGCCGCTGGCTCGAGTGGTGTCGAGCGGTGTGTCGGGTCTCAATCCTGAGATCATGGGCCTCGGACCCGTCGAGGCCAGCCGTCAGGCGTTGGCACGTGCCGGGATGTCGATCGACGATATCGACCTGGTCGAGATCAACGAGGCGTTCGCCGCTCAGGTGATCCCCTCGGCGCGCCATCTCGGCATCGATGTCGACAAGCTGAACGTCCACGGTGGCTCGATCGCTCTCGGACACCCCTTCGGAATGACCGGGGCACGCATCATGACCACCTTGCTCCACGGTCTGCAGGCCACCGATGGTCAGTTCGGCCTCGAGACGATGTGCGTCGGCGGTGGCCAGGGCATGGCGATGATCGTCGAACGCCTCAGCTGATCAGGTCGGGTCCCTCAGCGCCGGGTCCGTCCGATACCGCCGGTGATCGCCCGGGCCACCGCGTGGTGACCCGGGCGACCGAGTGGTTCGTCGAACATCATCAGATGATGCATCGACGGGTGTGGGCCGGTTCAGCCGATGAGACCCTGTTCGGTCAAGAAGGTCTCGGCCACAACGCGTGGCTCCTGGCCGTCGGCGGAGACCTGACGGTTGAGCTCGGCCATCGTGTCGTTGTCGAGCGGCGCCAAGATGGTCTCGACGAGCGCCTGGAAGCCCTCAGGATTCTGCGAGAAGACGCTGTCGGGCATCGTGAGTGACACGTTGTAGATGATGTGCACACCCGGGTCCTCGACGACGACGAGGCCGAGAGCGGGGATGCGGCCATCGGTGGTGAAGATCTCACCGAAGGTGCAGTTGCCGTTCGCGGTCTCCTCGTAGATCACGCCGACCTCGAGGATCTCGGTCTGCGAATCGGGGATCTCATAGCCCGTCGCGGTCTCGAACAGCACGAGGCCATCGGGCCGGTTCGGGTACTCGGTCTCCATGCAGACCACCGCATCGGGGTTGTCCGCGAGGTAGTCGGCCATGCCCTGCAGGTCGAGGCCGGCGGCATCGGAGTCACCAGCGGTCGCGAATCCGTAGGTGTTGTTGAAGTCCGAGACGCCGATCCAGCGGATGCTGTTCTCCTCGAGGTCGAGGGCGCAGACTCCGGTGGTCAGCTCGGCGCTGTCGAAGCTCGGATCATCGCGGCCGAGGTGCACGGTCCAGCCGGTGCCGTTGTACTCCCAGTAGGCGTCGATCTCATTGTTCAGCAGCGCGTCGCGGTTGACCGTGGTGCCACCGAGGTTGACGTTGTCGACGGTGTCGGCACCGGCGGCCTCGAGGCCGACGAGCAGCAGCTGGCCGAGCACGAACTGCTCGACGAAGTCCTTGGATCCGACGTTGACTTCGATCCCTGACAGGTCGATATCGGAGAGCGAATCGACGGTCACATCCGGCCCGAGGGCGGTGGTGCACTCGAAGGTCGCGGCGGTGTCGGTGTCGACGGCCTCGGTCACCTCGGGTGCGTCGGCGTCGTCACCGTTGTCATCGCCGCCGCATGCGGCGAGCAGGAGTGCTGCCGCGGCGAAACCGCCGAGCAGTCGTTTGGGTTCACGTAGATGTCTCATCATCATTCCTTTTTGGTTGGTTGTCGTGATCAGTGGTTGTGGTGTTCGGTAGCTGTGGTTGCTGTTCGGTGCGGTCTGTTTGGTGGTG
>SKFX01000026.1 GCA_007117775.1 Ilumatobacteraceae bacterium | reverse complement strand
GCACGCGAACCCGATTCGATGGTCTCGGCTTCCTCTCGGCCGGGTTCGCGCAGGTGGGCGTGCAGATCCACGAACGCAGGCGAAACGACGCATCCACTGGCATCGAGCACCAGTGCATCTCGGTAGCGGCTGGGTCCCGCTCCACTTTCGGTGATCTCGACGATCATCCCGTGAGCGACCACGACATCTCCGGGCCGCGAGGACTCGCCGTCAACGATCGTTCCACCGCTGATCACCAGGTTCTGATCTTCACGTTCTCGATCAGCCATCACCGACCACCTTCCTCATCATTCACTGTGAGATCTGCGGCGGTCTCCGCTCCTCGACCAGCCAGCAGATCGAAGAGCACCGCCATCCTCATCGAGATGCCATTGCTGACCTGATCGATGATCGCTGAGCCCGCCAGGCTCGAGGGGTCGACCGTGATCTCCACCCCACGGATCACCGGGCCCGGATGCATGACGATGACCCCCTCGTCGAGGCGACTCGCGCGCTCTGGCGTCAACGCGAACCGACTCGAATACTCCCGCAGTGTCGGAATCAGGGACTCGGTAATGCGCTCGCTCTGTACTCGCAGCAGATAGAGCACGTCGATATCCTCGAGCACCTCATCGAGATCGTGACGGATCTCGACACCGAGATGTTCGGGTGCCGGGGGCAGGAGCGTCGTCGGGGCCACAACGACCACATCGGCGCCGAGGGCCTTGAGCGCAGTGATCGATGAACGCGCCACCCGACTGTGCTTGATATCGCCGACGAAGGCGACGCGGACACCGCGGAGATGTTCGGTCCCACCCAGACGGGTGCGCACTGTGTACGCATCCAAGAGCGCCTGCGTCGGATGTGCATGCCAGCCATCACCGGCATTGATGATGGACGCATCGGTCCATCGCACCAACTGCTCTGGCACACCGCTCGATCGATGCCGAACCACGAACGCATCGACCCCCATGGCCGACAGCGTTTCGAGCGTATCGCGCAGACTTTCACCCTTGTTGAGACTGGAGGACCCAGCGGCGAAGGACAAGGTGTCCGCCGAGAGGCGTTTGGCGGCGGTCTCGAAACTCAGCCGAGTTCGGGTTGAATCCTCGAAGAACGCGCTGCAGACCGTGCGGCCGCGCAATGCCGGCACCTTCGGGTTCGCACGGGTGTTCACTTCGGCCATGTGATCGGCCAATACGAAGAGCCGCTCATAATCCTCGCCGGTGAGCCCATCGACACTCAGCAGATGCTTCACAGCTCGCCGCCTCGGATCAGAACAACACCATCGGGGTCGGCGCGGACCTGTTCGGAGAGTGATGTGGGCAGGTTCTTGCCGATGTAATCCGGACGCAGGGGCAACTCGCGGTGGCCGCGATCGACCATCACGGCGAGCTGTACGACGCGGGGCCGACCGTATTCACCGAGCGCATCGAGACAGGCTCGCACGGTGCGACCGGTGAACAGGACATCGTCGACGATGACAACGATCGCGTCGTCGATCGACACCGGGAGCTGGGTGACCTCGGTCGGCAGCACCGGCCGCAGACCGATGTCGTCACGGTGCAGTGACACATCGATCGCTCCAGTCGGCACCGAAGCCTCGATGCGCTCGAGATCTTCAGCCAACATCTGAGCGAGCCAGACCCCGCCTCGTTGAATCCCGACGAGCACCACATCATCGAGACCTCGATTGCGCTCAATGATCTCATGGGCCATGCGCGTACAGGCACGGCGTACATCCTCAGATCCGAGGATCTGGCTCTGGTGTTCCATCGGTTCCTTCCCGTCCAGGCCTCACGGGACCTGCTTCACGGCACCGATCAATCTAGCAGCACGCTCGCCACCGCGCCGGATTCGTCGATGCGCGCAGCAGGAATTCTGGTGCGGGCTACGTTGGAGGCGATGGGCCCGGCCAATATCCGCCCGCTATCGAGATGGGCCACTTCCGCGATCTTGGTTGGCGCAACGGTGATCATGGCCAGGATCGTCCAACAAGACGGTCACGGATGGGGCGACGACTTCGCTCTCTACATCAACCAGGCCCGCGGCCTCGTCGAAGGCACTGCCACACAGGTGATCGTCGACAACCGGTTCGCCGTCGACAACTCGGCGTTTCGTGACTTCACCCCGATCGCCTACCCGTGGGTCACCTCGCTCGCGCTCATGCCGATCATTGCCGTGTTCGGCATCGACTACGGCCTGCTCAAGCTCGTCCCCACGGCCGCATTGGGTGTTTCCATCATGTTCATGTGGATGATCGCCCGGCGTCGCCTGGGCCAGATCGCAGCGGTGGCGGTCACCGCAATGGTGGCCATCAATCCCTGGTATCTGTGGGCCACCGACGCAGTCCTCTCGGACCTGTTGTTCCTCGCGGCGACGCTCGGCGTGATCGCACTCGCCGATCGCTGCGTGGCGAACGTGAGCATCCTCAGCCCCGCAGCGCGCTGTCCGGTCGCGTTGGCCGTCGCGATCAGCCTGGCCGCACATATCCGTCGGGAGGGTCTCGGCTTGCTCGTGGTGCTGGCACTGATCCAGGCCGCGGCGTGGTGGGGTTCTCGCCCTGAGGGCCTGCGCGCCGCAACGGTGCTGAGACCATGGGTCTGGTTCTTCGCCACCTTCACCGGGTTCCATCTGCTGTTTGCCGCCCCAATACGCCCCGATCTCGATATCCGGGCCCCCAGCGGGCCGTCTGTCATCGCCACAAATCTGCGCTGGTATCCCGATGCTCTCGCTGAGCTCCTCGGTCTGCAGCGGATCGGGGACGCACCGATCGAGGCGTTCGGTTCCTCGGCGCTCGGAGCCATCTGGCTCGGCGCCTTCGTCGTGGCGGCAGTCATCGGCATCTGCTGGTCAGCACTCTGTGCCCTCCGTCGGCGACCCTCGATCGACCTGGCGCTGTCAGGGGCGCTCGTTGGGATCGGGATCATCATTGCCATGGCCCCGTACCACTACCAGCGCTACCTCATGACCGTGGCGGCCCTCATCATCGTTCTCGCAGCCTCAACCATCGCGCGCGCTGGGCACCTCATCGGCCGCAGGCGATCGAAGATGCAATCGATCGCAGCTCTGGCCTCAGTGATCGTGTTATCGGCACCCACCTTCGCATTGCATATTCCCGAGGTGGGCCGCAGCCTGCGCTTCCACCTCACCCACTCATACGTCAGCACCGGCCCCGAGGACCCCCTCGCCCAGCAGCTGTGGTCAGCGGTGATCGAGTTCACCGATGAACGCGATGTCGTGATGTTCGCCCAACCGCGCGCCATGAACCTCTACACCCGTCGGTTATCGGTGGTCGGCAACGACCGCAATGTCCTCATGCGCAGAGCTGACTGGTATGCAATGGAGCGAGACAGCGACTACCTGCAAGTGAACCTGTCCGAAACTGAGGCTGTCAGCCTCGGCCTCGATGCTGTATGGGCAAATGAACGTTACGTGCTGTGGCGTGTCCCCGGCCGACGTTGAGCGCCTGTTGCGCGTCGAGTCATTCGACGGGTTCGTCGGTGCGGGTGTCGGCGAGACGGCCCAGGTCTCGAGCGATGGCCGCCAACACGCCGTTGACGAATCGCCCACTGCTCTCAGTGGAGAACCGCTGGGCCAACTCCACGGCCTCATCAAGGATCACTGCCACGGGAACATCGTCACGCTCGAGCAGTTCGTAGACCCCGAGGCGCATCACACACAGGTCCACCAGCGGCATCCGATCCAGCGACCAGTCCTTGGCGCGGCCGGCGATCAACTGATCGATTCGTTCCAGGCCGTCTGCGACGCCACGCACCAGCGCGTCGGTGAGCGGATCAACATCGATGACCTGTCCTGCCAACGCCTCCAGCGGATCGACCGATCGTGACGCGGCTTCATAGAGCAGGTTCAGGGTGCGCTCACGCGCCTCGGACCGTTCGTCACCGATGCTCATCGGCACTCAGACCCGCGTCATGTATTCGCCGGTGCGGGTATCGACTTTGATGGTGTCGCCGATCTCGACGAACAGCGGGACCTGGACCACCTTGCCCGTCTCGAGGGTGGCGGGCTTGCGGGCACCTGATACCCGATCACCTTGGACGCCGGGTTCGGTCTCAGCGATCTTCAACTCGACCGAGGCAGGGATCTCCGCACCGATGATCTCACCTTGATGGTCGCCGATCTGCACCGTCATCCCCTCAACGAGATAGTCAGCGGCATCTCCGAGCAGTGACGGCGCCACCGACAGTTGCTCGAAGGTTTCGGTGTTCATGAAGACCAGATCATCACCGTCGCGGTACAGATACTGCATGTCTTCGCGCACGATGATCGCCTGTTCGACGCGGATTCCAGCGTTGAAGGTGCGCTCGAACACATTGCCGGTACGCACATTGCGCAGTTTCGTGCGGACGAATGCCCCGCCTTTACCGGGCTTGACATGTTGGAACTCAATGACCTGGAACAGGCCGTTGTCGAGTTCGAGGGTGATACCGGTCTTCAAGTCGTTGGTAGTGATGGCAGGCATGGTGAATCCTTGGGGAAGCTGGTCAGGGGGACGTATCCGTGTTCGGTCACGGCGACGAGATCCTCGATCCGGATCCCTCCGAGGCCCACACGATAGACCCCCGGCTCCACCGTCACCACGTCGCCGACCCTCAGCACATCATCAGAGCGCGGCGAATGGAACGGCAACTCGTGGATCTCGAGGCCGACACCGTGGCCGGCGATGTGCAGGTAGTCATCGCCGAAGCCCGCCTCGGTGATGATCTGACGACACCGGGCATCGATACTGCGTGCGGTCACACCGGGCCCGATCACCCCGAGCCCGGCCGCTTGGGCCGCCAGGACGACCTCATAGCGCTCGGTGATCTGAGGGGTCGGGGCACCGATGACGAACGTTCTGGTCATATCGGAGCGGTATCCGTCCACGAGCGCTCCGATATCGATCACCACGAGATCGCCCTCTTCGAACCTGCGATTGCCGGCACCGTGATGGGGCCGCGCCGAGTTCAGCGGACCCGAGGCCACGATCGTCGGATACGCGGGGTCATCGGCACCGCGACGGCGCATCTGATACTCCAACTCGATGCGCAACTCCATCTCGGAGGTTCCCACATCGATCAGACCCAATGCTGCCGAGAGGCAAGCCTCTGCGATCTGGGCAGCACGGCCGACACGGGCCAATTCTCCAGCATCTTTGGCGCGCCTCAAATCCTCGAACAACCCGTCGACCGCCACCAGATGCACAACCTCGGAGAACGAGGACCATTCGGCATGGGTCATCGCACCGGCGCGCGCTCCACAACGCGTCGATTCGCCGAGCGCCGCAGCAATCTCATCGCGTCGAGAACTCGCAGGCGCAGACTCGGCGACCTCGACCTGCGTAATGAGCCCGGCGCGTTCGACGTCATCTCGGGCGCGTTCTCGGTAGCGCGCATCGACGCCGAGCACGGCATTGTTCGCATCGATCACCAACCAGCCGGTCGACCCGGTGAATCCCGTGACCCAGCGCAGTGTGACCGGGTCGGTGGCCACCACCGCTTCCAGTCCGTATCGCTCTGCGAGGCTGTGGCGCACCGCCTCGACGCGCCCCGCATATTCAATGGGTGGCAACGACGTGGAATCCGCGCCGACGAAGTCGGAACTGTCAGCCATCGCAGCGCAAGAGCTCGGCCATCGCCTGCACGGCGAGCACATACCCATGACCACCGAAGCCGACGATGGAGCCGTTCGCGACCGGAGCGATGACACTCGTCCGTCGCCAGGGCTCACGAGCATCCGGATTCGACAGATGCAGCTCGATGATGGGACCCTCGAACGCAGCCAGCGCATCGTGCAGTGACCATGCGTAATGGGTGAACGCACCGGGATTGATGATGATCCCATCGCATCGGCCTCGGGCCTGATGAATCTGGTCGACCAGATCACCCTCGTGGTTGCTCTGATGCGTCGCGATTTCCATCCCCCAGCGCTCTGCCTCGCCGACCACGGTCGCGATGTGGTCATCGAGCGTCGCCGTTCCGTAGATCTCGGGTTCGCGTTCACCCAAGAGGTTCAGATTCGGGCCATGCAACACCAGGACCCGTGACGGGGTGCGCTCACTCACACTCTCACCGTAGCGCTCTCAACGCCGCCCGAAACGCTCGAGGACCGATGTGACCACCCCTCGTTCGACCCCGGGCACGACCTCGAGGCCGTCGTTGCCATCGAGCACGAACGTCAGACCGGAGAGGGCCTTTTTATCGCGGGCCATCAACTCGACGAGCGTGATTGGATCCACCCCGGTCGGAAGGTCGCCGGACAGTCCGTACTCGTCGATGACGACCCGATGGTGCTCATCGACCCGCTCGGGACCGATACGGCCGAGCTCGGCGGCGAGTTCAGCAGCGAACAACAGCCCGATCGCCACCGCCTCGCCATGGGCGAGGCGGTGATCTGTCTCGATCTCAAGAGCGTGCGCAAGGGTGTGCCCGTAGTTCAACACCGCCCGCCGGCCACCTTCGCGCTCATCGGCTGCGACAATCTCAGCTTTGATCTGGACACATTCGGCGATGCGGTCGACCATCGGCAGCGCCAAGAGGTCCTGGCCGGTCATGAAATGATATTTCGCCATCTCCCCGAGGCCACAGCGACGCTCACGCTCGGGCAGCGATTCGAGGACATCGAGATCGCAGACCACCGCTCGTGGTTGCCAGAAGGCGCCCACGAGGTTCTTGCCCTCCGCCAGATTGACCCCGGTCTTGCCGCCGATGGCCGCATCGACCATCCCGAGCAATGTGGTCGGCACATGGACGACATCGACACCGCGATGGAAACACGCTGCCGCGAAACCGGCAACATCGGTGACCATTCCACCACCCACGGCCAGCACCAGATCACGCCGAGTGATGCCGAACTCGACGAACCCCCGACAGAGTTCTTCAACCGTGGAGAGCGACTTTGCCTGCTCATCGGGGCCGATCATGAAACGAGCCACGGACCGATCGCCCAACGCCCCGACCACGTCGACGGGAATCGCCTCTTGGGTGACGACCGCAACCCGAGACGCCGCCGCCGGGATGACCGCATCGAGCGATTCGATGAGGCCGTGCCCGATATGGACCTCATAGGACCGTTCGCCGAGATCGACCGTGACGATACGCGCCATCATCTGAGGACCGCCTCGACCACTTCGCCGACCGAGCGATGCTCCACGCTGACGATCACGTCAGCCACTTCCTGATAGAGCGGTTCGCGCTCGACCCACATCGCATGAAGCGCCGCATCGGGGTCCCCGTCGAGCAAGGGACGATGCGCACGATTCACGACACGATGGCGCAATGCATCGGGTTCGATGCGCAGCCAGACCACCCGGCAGCGCGGTGAACACAACAACTTGCGATTCTCCTCCAACAGCACGACCCCGCCGCCGGACGCGATGACCGTCGGGGCCTTGCGATCCAACAGGTCGCGGAAGAGTTCATGCTCTCGTCGGCGGAATCCGGCCTCGCCCTCGGTTTCGAATAATTCTCGAATCGACCGACTCGTCGTTTCCTCAAGGGCATGATCGACGTCGACGAATCCCACGCCGAGCCGATCGGCACAGGCGCGTCCCACCGAGGATTTGCCGGCACCACTCATGCCGACCAGCACCAGATGGCGGTCCAATCCGGAGCGGTTCGGCCCGGCGCCCCCATACGACATCGCTCACAACCCATCGCGAAAGCTCATGGCGTTACGGGTGAATTCCGCCATCGAGTCACCCCCGAACTTGCGCTGCGCCTCGCGGGCCAGCACCAGTGCCACCATCGTCTCTGCAACAACCCCCATGGCCGGCACCGCGGTGACATCGGTCCGTTCCTTGAACGAGACCGCTGATTCACCTGTGGCGGTGTCGACGGTCTCGAGCGTCGGAACATTCAGCGTGGCGAGCGGCTTCATCGCGGCGCGCACGACCAGGACTTCACCGGTGGAGATTCCACCCTCCACGCCACCGGCCAACGATGTGCGACGGCGATAGGCCCCCGTTTCCGGATCGGTGTAGATCGCATCATGAGCCTCGCTGCCGCGTCGGCCGGCAACCTCGAACCCGTCGCCGATCTCAACACCCTTGACGGCCTGGATGCTCATCACCGCTTGGGCCAGTGCCGCATCGATCTTGCGGTCCCAATGGACATGGCTGCCGAGGCCGACGGGCACACCATAGGCGAGGACCTCGGCAACACCGCCGAGAGAGTCCCCCGCCTTGGCCGCCGCCTTGACCTCTGCGATCATGGCGTCACTCGCAGCGGCGTCGAAGCACCGCACCTCTGATGCGTCGACCGATGCAAGGTCGCTCGGATGCGGCCGAGGCCCATCGGCGCCGACGCGGGCAGCACCCATCTGGATCACATGGGACAACACCGACACACCGAGGCTTGAGAGCAACTTCTTGGCGACCGCCCCAGCTGCGACGCGCGCTGCGGTCTCGCGAGCGCTGGCACGCTCGAGGATGTCACGGGCGTCAACAAAGCCGTACTTCTGCATCCCTGCCAGATCAGCGTGTCCGGGCCGGACCTGAGTGAGCGGACTCTCGGTGCTGCCCGGGGCCGGAGACATCTCGGCATGCCAGCGATCGCTGCGGAACCACTCGGTGTTCTTGATCTCGATTGCGACTGGCGAGCCGAGTGTGCGGCCATGACGAACCCCACCGATGAGGATCAGGTCATCGACCTCGAAACGCTGACGAGGTCCACGGCCGTACCCGAGGCGACGACGGGCCATCTCGGCCTGGATCTCCTCCACGGTGATGTCAAGCCCCGCAGGCAGGCCTTCGATGATCACGACCAGTGACTGGCCATGGGACTCTCCAGCGGTCAAAAAGCGCAACACCGCAGTGAGGCTAGCGGCGCTGCTGCAGCGCTGCGTTCGCCGCCTCACGCATGCTGACGAGATCAGGGGTCATACCGGTCCAGAGCCGATGTTGCAGGGCCGCCTGATGGACAAGCATTCCCAGGCCGTCGACGGCCACAGCGCCGACTCGGCGCGCCTCGTGCAGCAGCGCGGTCTCGAGTGGGTGATACACGAGATCGACGACGGTCTGGCCCGAGGTGAGCACGCCGGGCGGCACCGGGGATTCGTCTGACCCCATCCCCACACTGGTGGCGTTCACGACGATATCGGCCGTCGAGAGTGCACCAGCGGCATCGGCCACTTCGACCGCCGTGCCCATCGGAGCGAGACGGGCTGCGGTGACCGCAGCGTCATACGAGCGATTGACCACACCGATCGAATCGCAGTGCTTCCGGCCAAGAGCATCGATCACCGAACGCGCTGCGGCACCGGCACCGAGTACGACAACACGGCGCTCGGCGGGGTCGACTCCGGCCTGCATCAGCGATTCGACGAACCCGGCGCCGTCGGTCGAGTATCCGACGATCTGGCCACCCTCGCCGACCACGATGGTGTTGACCGACTCCAACGCCTCAGCAGCGGGATCCAAGATGTCCACACTGCGTGCAACCACCTGCTTGTGCGGCATCGTCACTGCGACGCCGGCCAGGCCGAGCGTACGCACCGCATCGACGATGGATGCACCGTCGGCCGCCTGAACTGCGAGCGGCACCATCACCCAGTTCAGACCGGCTGATCCGAATGCTGCATTGTGGATGACCGGCGAGAGACTGTGCGAGATCGGATCTCCGATCACGCCGACGACGGTCGTGGCACCGTTGATGCCACTCACAACACACCGTCGGCACGGGCCTGATCGATATTCGCGAGATGTTGGTCGAAGGTGGCAGCGAATGCATGGCCACCGCGCTCATCGGCCAAGACGTAATAGAGCAACGCACAGCGGGTGGGGTCGGGCAGTTCCCGGCACACCGGATCTCCAGGTGGCGGGTTCGGTGCCGGATTCAGCGCGGCGCGGATCGAGGCGCGACCTGGGTTGGCGATCGGTGTCGGTGGCAGCCCGGTGTTCAGATACGTGTTGTAGGGGGTGTCGGTCTCGCGGATGACCGGGAACGGCAACGT
>SKFX01000038.1 GCA_007117775.1 Ilumatobacteraceae bacterium | reverse complement strand
GGTGGAGGCTGAGGCGGAGGACTGAACGCCACCGTCGGCGAACCACTAGCGTCTCAGCTGTGACGAACTCGATGGACGACAAGCTCGAGGACCTCCGCGTACGGCGCGAAGCCGCGCTGAATGCCGGTTCGGAGCGCTCGGTCGAGCGCCAGCACGCCAAGGGCAAGATGTTGGCGCGCGAGCGCATCGATTACTTCTTGGACGAGGGCAGCTTCCACGAACTCGATCTGCTGGCCCGCCACCGGGCCCATGCCGCCGGTCTCGAGGAACGCCCGTACACCGATGGTGTGATCACTGGCTGGGGGACCGTCGATGGTCGCAAGGTGTTCGTGTTCGCTCAGGACTTCACGGTGTTCGGTGGAGCGCTCGGCGAGGTGTTCGCCGAGAAGATCCACAAACTGATGGATATCGCCCTGAAGGTCGGCGCGCCGGTGGTCGGCCTCAACGATGGTGCCGGGGCGCGCATCCAAGAGGGTGTGGTGTCACTGGCCAGCTACGGAGGCATCTTCCATCGCAATGTCCTCGCATCCGGTGTGGTGCCGCAGATCTCGGTGATCCTCGGCCCCTGTGCCGGCGGTGCGGTGTACTCACCGGCGATGACCGACTTCATCTTCATGGTGAACGAGTCATCGCATATGTTCATCACCGGCCCCGATGTGGTCAAGACCGTCACCGGTGAGGACGTCACCTTGGAGGAACTCGGCGGGGCCATGAGCCATGCCTCCAAGTCCGGTGTCGCCACCTTCGTCTCAGCCGATGAGAAGGCCTGTCTGGACGATGTCCGGTACCTGCTGTCGTTCCTGCCCTCCAACAATCTTGAGGAGGCGCCGAATCTCAGCAGCGGTGACGATCCCGAGCGGCTGTGTCCTGAACTCGACACCGTGCTGCCCGAGAGCCCGAACATGCCCTACGACATGAAGCAGGTCATCGCGTCGGTGGTCGACGACGGCGAATTCTTCGAGTACTTCGCGCATTGGGCCAAGTCGATCGTGTGCGGGTTCTCGCGCATCGACGGCCAGACCATCGGCATCGTCGGCAACCAGCCGATGGTGCTCGCCGGTGTCCTCGATATCGAGTCGGCCGAGAAAGCGGCCCGGTTCGTGCGGACCTGCGATGCGTTCAACATCCCGCTCGTCACCTTCGTGGACGTGCCCGGCTTCCTGCCCGGTGTCGACCAGGAGTACGGCGGGATCATCCGACATGGCGCCAAACTGCTCTACGCCTACTGTGAGGCGACGGTGCCGCGAATCCAGGTCATCACCCGCAAGGCCTACGGTGGCGCCTATGTCGTCATGAACTCCAAGTCGATCGGCGCCGATCTCGCCTTCGCGTGGCCGTCGGCGGAGTTGGCGGTCATGGGGCCCCAGGGTGCGGTCGAGATCGTGTATCGCCGCGAACTCCAACAGGCCGCCGATCCCGTGGCGCGGCGCGCCGAGTTGGTCCAGGAGTACACCGACAAGTACGCGACGCCCTATGCGGCGGCCGAACGCGGCTATATCGACGATGTCATCGAGCCGTCGGAGACCCGCCGCAAGGTGGCGGCCGGTCTGGCGATGCTGCGCACCAAACGCGAGGACCTGCCGCGCCGCAAACACGGCAATATGCCCCTGTAGTCCGGCCGGCACCGAGATGCCCGGGTGCGTATCGCTGGCCTGACAGACTGTGCCCATGTCACTGCCACCGCCCGATGGGCCGCCGATGTCCCAACCGCCGACGACGTCAGCGGTGACTGAGACTGCCGGTGGGCCTCCGACGTTCGGAACACCGCCGCCCCCACCACCGGGCATTGTGGATGGGACGGCCGGATTGCAGCTGGCGGGGTTCTGGCGACGTTTCGCAGGATTGCTGCTCGACTCCATCTTGTACGGCTTGCTCGCATCGGTGTTCGTGATCGCCGGACTGGTGCTGATCGCAGCGCGCCAGTGTTATGTGCTCGACGGCGAGGTGGCCTGTTATGAGGAACTGGTGGAGCCGTGGTCGGTGCTGATCGGCATGCTGATCATCGGACTCGGTGTGCTGTTCGTGCTGTGGCTGTACGTGCGCGCCATCGGCCGCACCGGCCAGAGCTGGGGGGCGCGAATGGTCGGCGTCAAGGTGGTGCGCGCCGATGACGGGACCCCGATCGGCTTCGGTCGCTCCCTCGGCCGAATGCTCTTCGCCAACATCATCTCGGCCAATATCTTCTACCTCGGTTACCTGTGGATGCTGTGGGACGATCGCAAGCAGACCTGGCAGGACAAGGTGGTCTCCTCGATCGTCATCGACGTCTGAGTCGACCCGGGCGCGCCGGCGCCGGGTGATCTACGCTGTCGCTGTGGAGATCTCACCGACACCCACCGATGAGGAGGCCGCCGTGATCGCAGCGGCGATGTCGGCGCTGTGGCCGCGACCGGTGGCACCCGCCGACGAAGCGGTGACACGGTCACCCTGGCGGTTCAGCGGTCGGTGGTGGAGTGTGCCGCTGCCGGTGCGCCGTGACCGGCCCTGGCGGTGACGATGGCCGTGTTCGAGACCGTGTACGAGGTGACGACCGTCGCCGATGACTCCGCTGTGCTCCACGAGATCCCCGAACTCTCCGGCTCCGATGTGCCGACGGTGGATGTGAAACG
>SKFX01000137.1 GCA_007117775.1 Ilumatobacteraceae bacterium | reverse complement strand
GTGGCAGTGATGTGGCAGTGATGTGGCAGTGGTGTGGCAGTGGTGTGGCAGAAGAGAATCCAACGTGGCAGCAGCGGGAGAACGCGCTGAGTTCTCCACAGAGGCGTCGGAACTGCTGCCGGGTTCGTCAGCCAACCCCGGGAGGCAGCAGACATGGCTCCGTGGAGGGCCTCCAGCCTCCGCTGGCACAGAGCAGGCGAGCCGGCTCAGGCTGCCTCAGCGAATGCCAGCCCGCCGCTTCGCCTCGCTCCATGAGCCAAAACGCTTGATGCAGGTCCCGAGGGAAGGGAGAGGTCCAGCCACGCCAGATGTACGCACCTGCTCGTAGCGGCTCTGGCTGGCGGCCTTCCACCTGCGCCGCGGCGGAGCGCAACCCAGTGAGCAGCATCTCCCAGGGAGTTCTCGCTCATCATTGCGCCGGGCACTCGTACGTCCGGCTGCCTGCAGTGCCGCCGACCAGATTCCGAAACGGTGCTTGATCGCCCACTCGGGGGTCCCCCGCTCCTCGGGACACTCCGCCCGCCAGGCCTCGTACGCAGCCACTGACACCGTAGGTTCCACCTGCGCAGCAGCACCAAGTGCCTCGAGCATGTGATCGCCGGTTGGTTTCTCGGTGGCGGAATCCCCGCCGCCTCGCGCGATGTCGGCCCGTCGAGTCAGTGGCTCACCGGCCCCGACCGCCGTGCGGCCAGCGCTACCGCCCACCAGGCCGCCGCCACCTGGATGGGCGACGTGCAATCGCATATCGATAGCTGCTAGATTTGTTACATCCGACACAGTCGGGCCCAATTCATCACTTCCAGGAGAATCTGCCATGAGCACCACGACCACATCACGCTGCCTGCGGGCACTTGCCGCTGGGGGTCTTGCCGCAATCGCAGTGCTGGCGTTGTCGGCACCGGCCAGCGCCCATGCGGGAATCACCAGCACCCAGCCAGCGCCGCTGTTGGCTGCCACCCCGGATGATGAGGCGCCATCGCCGCCAGCGATACCCATACCCTACGGGCCTGAGCCATTGACTGTTGAAGACGACCTCCAGGCCGACCGCGATTCCGTCATCGTCGCCGAGGCTGAAGTTGCGGGGCTACCGTGGACCATCATCATCATCGCCGCTGTGGTCGTCGGGGCCCTGGCGCTCGGCTACAACATGGTGGTTCGGTCACGACGCGAGACGTCGTCATAAGGCCCTACTGCCCGAGGTGAACCGGGAGCTGACGCGGCCCCCGCACCTGGCCACCCAGCTCGGCAAGGCTGGTCGTGTGGACGAGGCCATCAGCCAGTTCCAGTCGCTGCTCGCTGACACGACCCGCATCCTCGGCCCCGACCACCCCGACACCCTCAGCAACCGCAAGGGTCTGGACTCCCTACTCGCCGACAGGGGTGAACCGTCTTCCTCGCCCTTCCCAGCCGAACTCATTTCGGACCCTCGATGGGCAGCTCGTTCCCCAACGCACTGTCAAAATGGCGCATCCAGCACTGTCAGTTTCGCTTGATGGCGACAAGTGGACATGCGGTCAACCGATGCCGAATCGACCAGACGAGTCGGCCTGCGCGCCCTATGCTCGATAGTCCATCAGCCGAAACGAGCCGCACCCCATGCACCACCACATCAACCACTACCTCCACCACCACGACCTCCGGGTGTCGGACCGGCGCTCCCGCCGCCGCCCGCTGGCGATCGGCGCAGCGTTCGCACTCGCAGCGGTGATCGGGATCTCGGCCTGCGGCCAGGACGAGTCCGGCGACGACACCGCCGACGGAGTGGTCGAGCGAGCCGAGGCCGACTCCGATCAGGGCGTCGACGACGTGCGCTACGTGGCGACGAGCGCCGAGTCGCTCGACATCGTGGAGGGCTCCACGATCGAGATCAGCCTGGGTGACGGCCAGCTCAGCGCCTACGCCGGCTGCAATCGAATCTTCGGGCAGTACCGCCTCGAGGGCACCACCTTGGTGGCCGGGCCTCTGGCATCGACTCGCATGGCATGTGAGCCCGAACTCATGGACCAGGACGCATGGTTGATCCGATTCCTCGAGTCTGAGCCCGAATTGAGTCTCGAGGCCGGTGAGATGGTCCTCACCGCAGATACCGGTGTCTTGGTCCTCAGCTCTGAGGCTTCATCAACCGATATCGGGACCGAGGGCGACGACACCGACGACACCGACGACTGAGCGCGGATCTGCGCTCAGGATCCGGCGTGGTCGATCTGGTCGACCAGCGCTGCGAGCAACGGCTCGCCAAGGGCATCATCGCCCGACCCGCTCGGCTCGATGATGGCGATCGATGCCGCCGACCGCAGTGCGGCCTCGGCGGCGAGCACACCGGGCACGAGCAACGACTCCATGACCGCCAGATCGTTGTGATGATGAGCCATTGTCTGGAATCGCGCTCCGGCAGCGCTTCGACGTTGGCTCACCCCGACCAGTTTGCGTCCGTCGAGCAGCACCTCGCCGGGTCCGATTCCAGCGAAGCAGATCGCATCAGACCACGGCGAGGAGATCTCGGGGCCATCGTGGACGCTGAGGCGACCGCTGAGTGCCCCATCGACACGTTCCAGCGCTGCCCGCCACCAGGCGCCCACGATCACCATGGAGCGCCGCACATCGGCCTCGAAACGCCGGTCGGTCGCCGGCACCCAGAGATCAAACCAGATCATCGAACCCGGAATGAGCAGCACCGCTCCCCCGCCGGATCGCCGCACGACCACGTCGATCCCGAGTTCCGCACAGCGCTCGCGATCGACGATCTCACCCGAGCGTTGACGCGATCCGAGGACCAGAGCCGGCTCGGTCACCTCACAGACTCGGACCACAACACCACCGGCGACACCCGCCGATGGGTCGAAACCATGCAGTTCGGCGGCCGAGCCGCGCAGATATTCAACGGTGACCACCGGCTCGCTCAACCGGTGGAGGCCGGCAGATATGCCGAGAGATAGGGCCGCCAGGCTTCGGGCATGCGGCTGGCACCGACCATGACCCACGAACCGTGTGTGGGAGCTTGACACGGCCGACGCAATTGCATGCCCGCCTCAGCAGGGGTTCGGTCGCGCTTGGTCAGATTGCAACGACGACAGGCAGCCACCACATTGTTCCATTCATGCCGACCGCCACGCGATCGCGGGAGTACATGGTCGATCGAATCGGCCGCTGATCCGCAGTACTGACAACTGAAGTCATCGCGTGCGAACACCGCTCGACGAGAGACCGAGAGCGGACCGCGCAATGATGCTTTGACCAGATATCGAAGACGGATGACCAAGGGCTGGGGTATCGAGACCGATGCAGAACGGATCATGCCCTCATCGTGCTCGACGATCTCGGCCTTGTCATCGAGGATCAGACATGCGGCTCGGCGCGATGCCACCACGCTGAGTGGTTCATAGGTGACATTGAGTACCAGTGACCGCGGCGCCGAGACGATCACCCCAGTGCGCTCCGAACCGCCAAGGCCGACCCCACCGTTTCGGACGACTCGACATTCGGCCACATGATCGTGCGCCCCGATCCCTCAGGACCTCGTCCGATTCCAATCCCGACACCACCGCAGGTATGCGATCACATCATCGGGTTCGGGCCGGTGACTCGCGTCGCCGTACTGGGTCTGCATCCGAAAGGCCAGATACCGCTCATCGGGCAGCGGCAGGAACGGTGCCCGGCGCCACCAACCGTCTGGAGCCAGGCGGAACATCTGACGAATCGCAGTCGGCCACAGGCTCGGCGCGCGAAGCACGGCACTCACCGCGCTCAGCGGCAGCCGGCCGACGGCCGCGTCGTTCATGTCGGCCGGGGCTCCTTGGGGAGTCCGAGCACCATCTCACCGATGATATTTCGCTGGATCTGCGAAGATCCGGCATAGATCGTGCCGGCCCGCGCATTCATGAACGTGGTCACCCACGAGGCACTCGAGTTCGGTGCGCCCGAATCATCGGTCTGGAACGAACTCGACGGGCCACGCCCGGTCGGGATCATCGCCTCGGCACCGAGGATGTCCACTCCGAGTTCGGTCACGACCCGATGGTATTCACTCCAATACAGCTTGGAGATGGCGCCATCGGGACCAGGATGATGGCCTGCCAGGAACTTCGTCAGCGTGCGCAAGCCGAGGTAGCGCATGATCTGCACCTTCGAGTAGCACCAAGCCAGCTTCTGTCGGACGACCGGATCATCGCCGACACCTCGCTCGCGCGCCAAGAGGAACAGGCGATCGAGCTCACCCTGGAACCGGATCGGCAGCGTGGCCGCGGCCTCGCCGCGCTCGAAGCCCAACAGCGTCATGGCCACCGCCCATCCGTTGTTGACACCGCCCACGACATGGTCGATCGGACAGGTCGCATCGGTATAGAAGACCTCGTTGAACTCGCTCTCACCGGAGATCATCTTGATCGGTCGCACCTCGATACCGGGTTGGCGCATATCGACCAAGAGGAACGAGATCCCCTTGTGCTTGGGGGCGTCCGGATCGGTCCGCGCCAGAGTGAAGATGTGATCGGCCATATGGCCCGCCGAGGTCCAGATCTTCTGGCCGTTGAGCACCCACTGGTCACCGTCGGCCACTGCGCGCAGACCGAGGCTGCCGAGGTCCGATCCGGCCTCGGTCTCGCTGTAGCCCTGGCACCAGATGTCCTCACCCGACAGGATCCTCGGCAGGTAGTACGCCTTTTGCTCATCGGTTCCCCAGAACAACAAGGTGTTCCCGAGCATCTGGATGCCGAAGACATCGTTCATGGCCCCCGTCGGCACACCCGCACGGGCGAACTCCTCGGCGATGATGACCTGCTCGAGGGCTGACAGCCCTGCACCGCCGTACTCCTCGGGCCAACCGGGCGCCAGATATCCGGCCTGGTGGAGTGTCTCGCGCCACTGTGCGACGAAGTCGTTCAGCTCATCGCCCTCGAGGCGGCCCATCCCCTGCCAGTCCGCGGGGAGTTTCTCGGCCAGGAAGGCTTGGACCTTGTCTCGATAGGCCTCGGCTTCAGTGCTGTAGAAGGGTTCCATCGGCCCATGTTACCCAACGGTAGGAGCCACTGCTCGAGCGAGGGCGGCTGCCCCGACGAGCGTTCCGACACTCTCGACCCCGAGCATGGTCACGTTGAGGCCGCTGAGGTGGGCCAGTTTGAGCCGCACCTCGAGTTCACGCTCGAGCGCTGCAAACATCGCGTCGCCGAACACGTTCGGGACGCCACCTGAGAGCAGTACGAGATCGAGATCGAGCGCTGCGGCCAATGACGCCACCGCCCGGCCCACCATGATCCCGCTGCGTTCGATGATCGCAAGCGGTGTGCGCGCCAACTCACGACCGGTTTCGATCTGCAATGCGCTCGCACCGACGTAGACATCGAGACACCCATCGCCACCGCACCGACATGCCAGACCACCGGGCTCCACCACCAGATGAGCGATCTGTCCAGCCTGAGACGATCGACCCCGCAGCAGCCGGCCATCGGTGATGATCCCGGCATCCACCGCATCTTCGATCACCATCAACATCACGTTGCGACGTCCGACAGCAGCACCACACCACCGCTCTGCGAGCACGCTGGCACGACCGCGACTATCGATTGCCACCGGCAGATCGATCGCCGAGGACAACAGCTCGACGAGCCGCACCCCGGACCAGACCGGATCACGGCGCGAGTGCACCACCCCCTCTATGGGGTCGACCTCTCCACTGAAGGCCACCCCGCAGGCGAGGACAGGCGATGGGCCCGCCGCCAAGACGCGTCGCACCAGTCTGATCAGATCCGGGACGGCTTGACGGCCGGTGGCCGCGATGCGATCACGCAGCACCACGGTTCCCGAGCCGTCGACGATGCCTGCGGTCAGGCGCGTCGGCGCCAGATCGACAGCGAGGTAGAACGAAGACACGTCGGCACGGTAGCCGCACCAGCGACATCGTCGGCACCCTCAGCGATAACCGGCACCGCTGGCGGGGCGGTATCGCCTGCTCAGCGGCGCTCAGTCACGCGGGCCGCTGCGAGAGTTCCCACCGAGCCATGCACTGATCGGCAGGTTGGCGAGCCGGTCGCGGCCGACGACCCTGATCTCGGCTTCGAGGAGCACTCCCACGAGGAGCACCACGAGGAATCCGACGAATGCAACCAAGAAGTTGACCGTCAGACCGAGCACGGTCACGAGCAGGCCCAGCACCAACGCAATACTCAGCAGCACCAGTCGACGGCGCGGAACCCGATAGCCGCGCGCTGCGAAGGTGGGGTCCTGCTCGAGTTCCTGCTCGATCTGGCGCAGAATTCGCTGTTCGTCCTCAGACAACGGCACCCCCCCATCATCGCACGCGATCAGCCGATCCTCAACGCGAGTGGCCCCTTTTGGATCCGCAATCATTCGACCCGGACCGCGAGACACCGCCTGCGGTGATACTGCGGGCCCCTCAGCGCAGTGCTGGATCTTCGGGCGCGTCGGGCCCCCATTGCTGGCCACCTCGCCGGACCGGACGCAGGCCGCTGGCCCCATCTGGGCCGGTCGGCCCGATCGAACTCGCCGGACCGATCGATTCGCGTCCGAACCGCGACCGGATCGCGTCGAGCGCCTCAGCAGCTCGACGCTCCTCCTCAGCGTCGGGGCCGACGTCGTCCATCAAGCTCAGCTGAACCGCGGTCTGGCCCAGATTCGAACCCGAGACACCGAGCAACCTCACTCCGTTGCGGAGCTCGAGGTGCTCCACCAGACGCTCGAGACCGACCAGGATCGTCGGAGCGGTATCGACCGGTCGATCCAACGTGAACGATCTCGTGATCGTTGCGAAGTCGGCGTACCTGACCTTGAGTGTGAACGTCCGTGCCGGCTGAGCTGACGCCCGCAACCGGGCGGCCACGGCATCGCAGAGTCGGACCAGCTCACTGCGCACCTGTTCGCGCGTCGTCAGATCCTGAGCATAGGTCTGCTCATGGCCGATCGACTTGGCGCTGCGGGCGGGCTCGACGCCTCGATCATCGATGCCTCGGGCGAGGCGTTGGAGCTGTTGTGCCGCCGACTGACCCAGGCGTTGCTGCAGACGACGAGGATCAGCACGCACCAGATCGTCGATGCTCACCACTCCGAGGTCATGCAGATGCCCCAACGTCACCGGCCCAACCCCCCAGATCCGCTCGACGGGCAACGGCGCCAGAAATTCCTGCTCGCCTCCAGCATCGACCACCACCACCTTGAGACCCGGCTCGATGCGATCACGGTGGGCCACCGGTTTCGCGGCAACCGAGGCCACCTTCGCAACGAACTTGTTCGCCGCCACGCCGACCGAACAACGCAATCCGGTCTCGTTCACGATGTCGGTGCGCAGGCGTCGGGCGATCTGAGCGCCGGTCCCAAACAGCGCGGTCGCGCCCGACACGTCCAAGAACGCCTCGTCGAGGGCCAACGGTTCCACGAGTGGGGTGTAGCGATCGTAGATCTCGAGCACCTGGGTGCTGACGCGCTGATAGGACTCGTAATCACCTGGGAGGAACACGGCGTCGGGACATCGCCGGCGCGCAATGGCGCTCGACAGCGCGGAGTGCACCCCATAGCGGCGCGCCTCATACGAAGCAGCAGCGACCACTCCACGATCCCCTGTTCCCCCGACGACCACCGGCTGACCGACAAGATCTGGTCGCCGCTGAAGCTCGACAGAGACGAAGAACGCGTCCATATCGACGTGCAGGATCGTCCGGGCCATTCCCTGAGCCTGCCGTGCGGAATCGACCGGGTCAACGATCCCGCCGACCCGATACACGACATGACACCACGACATGACACCACGACATGACGCCATGACAGCAGAGGGCATCCCGATATCGTTGCAGCGGTGAGGACCTCGCCACTGAGCCGCCAGGAACACCGGTGATACAACAGCGACCGCTCTCAGCATTGCCTCCCCCGGCTGCACGACTCGTTGCCTTCATCGGGGTCTGCTTCGGAGGACTCGCCGGCGCGCTGATCGGGTACTCGCTGGTTGCGATTCAATGCAGCGGCTCATGCGCGGTTCCCCGAGGGATCGGACTGCTCATCGGAGCGGTCGCCTCGGCGATCGGCATGGCGATCGTTGCCGTGCTCGCCCTGCGCGCCATGGGCGAATGGCGTGAGATCGAGGATCGACAACGTGCCGGCCACCCACCGAACTGAGACCCGGGACACCGATCCCAGCGCCCTGCGTGCCATCGCAGAGACATTGGCTCGAGATGCCGGCCAGTTGGTCCGCGACCACAGCGGAGCCCATGACATGCGGCCCGAGTTTGCCGATAAGTCCTCAGCCACCGACCTCGTCACCGAATTCGACCGGCTCGCCGAGGACCACATCGTGTCCGAACTCGCCCGGCTCCGGCCCGGCGATGGCATCCTCGCAGAGGAGGGAGCCACCTCTGCGTCGACGACGGGCACCACCTGGGTGATCGATCCCATCGACGGTACGACCAACTTCGTGTACGGACTGCCGACCTGGTCGACCTCGGTCGCAGCCGTGGTCGATGGCATCACGATCGCCGGCGCGGTCTACGCACCAGCACTGGGCGAGATGTACTCCGCAGCCAGCGGATCAGGCGCCCAGCTCAACGGACACCTGATCGGCCAGACCACATCGCCACGACCACTTGATACCGCCATCGTCGCGACCGGTTTCACCTACCGCCGGGAACTGCGCGTCGCCCAGGCGGCGTTGGTGGGGCTTCTGCTCGGAGCCGTCGGCGATATCCGTCGACTGGGCTCGGCGGCATTGGATCTGTGCATGGTGGCGGCCGGACGAGTCGACGCGTATGTCGAGGAACACCTCAACCCATGGGATGTGGCGGCCGGACTGCTGATTGCGACCGAGGCCGGGGCGCAGGTCAGCGACTTCTCCGGTGGCCCGGCGAACCCCTCTCAACTCCTCGTTTCAGCCCCCCAGCTGCACGCTGGACTCCTCGAAGTCCTGGCACAGCGGGACCTGTCCACCCGATAGCGCCGAAATAGGGCAGACTATTGCCGTGGGCACCCGAGTTCTGACCGTTGAGGACGATGAACGGATCCGTTCGGCCGTCAAGTTGGCCCTCGAGGACGAGGGATGGACGGTCGATGAAGCCGAGAGCGGCGAACTCGCGGTGGAACTGTTCAATCGCCAGCAACCCGACGTGGTGCTGATCGACATCATGCTTCCGGGTATCGACGGCTTTGAATTGTGTCGGACCATCCGACGCACCAGTGCGGTCCCGATCGTGATGGTCACCGCCCGCAACGACACCCATGACATCGTCGCTGGACTCGAGGCCGGTGCTGATGACTATCTCACCAAGCCCTTCGCCGCCAAGGAACTATCAGCCCGGATCCGTGCGCTGCTGCGCCGCGTCCGGCCGGGCACCTCATCGCATTCCAAGATGACCTTCGGAGATCTTGAGCTGATCCCAGAAGAAGGCAAGGTGCTGCGCAACGGTGACGAGGTGCACCTCACGAAGACCGAATTCCGTCTGCTCTGCGAGCTGGCGGAGCATCCGGGCAAGGTCTTCAGCCGTGAGGCGTTGCTCGACCGTGTGTGGGGCTACGACTATTTCGGTGATGGCCGTCTCGTGGACGTCCATGTGCGACGACTCCGCACCAAAGTCGAGAACGATCCGGCCAACCCGCGTCATGTGGTCACCGTGCGAGGTCTCGGCTATCGCCTCCAGGCTTGATCGCCATGACGCTGATCAGCGACTCCGAGCGCGACGCTCCACCATCTGAGATGCACCCGACGCGTCGCAAGCTCGGCCTGCGGCGACGAATCCTGCTGATCTTCATGCTCGGCTCGTTGGCGCTGTCAATCTTTTTGGCCGCCACCACGTTCGGTCTCACCCGCTCCAACGTCGGCGCTGAACGCGAAGAGACCAGCATCAACACCGCTCGACGCAACGCCCAGATCGTTCAGAACAGCCTGCGCGGCAACCCCCCGAATATCCAAGATGCCATCGATGCGCTGCGCTCATTCGGTGTTGAGCGTCCGCTGATCTTCTTTCGCGCCACCGAGGACTGGTACGGCGGGGTGGGCCGCTATCAAGCAGAACTCCTACCCGACGACCTCATCGATCGCGTCAATGACGATGCGGTGGCATCGCGCATGGTGGTCGATATCGGTGGTGAGCCGAATCTCGTGGTCGGGTGGCCGCTGCCCGGAGCCGGTTCGTATTTCGAGTTCTTCAGCCTCGATGAGGTCAACAACACGCTCGGGAGCGTGCGCCTCGCTCTGATCCTCGCCGGCGCGATCACCACCGGCCTCGGCGTGCTGCTCGGGATCTTCGCGGCCCGCCGCGTCGTGAAGCCTGTCGGGGTCGCCGCCCAGGCGGCGCGAGCCTTCGCTGATGGGCGCCTCGACACACGACTCGAACCGACCGATGACCCCGATCTCAGCGTGCTGGCGACATCATTCAACGAGATGGCCTCCGCACTGCAGCAGCGCGTCGAACGCGATGCCCGTTTCGCATCAGATGTCAGCCACGAGTTGCGGTCACCGCTGATGACATTGTCAGCATCGGTGGACGTCATGGACGCACGTCGCGAAGAGATGCCCGATCGCGCTCGCGCCGCACTCGATCTGCTCAAGAGCGATGTCATCAGGTTCAGCGGCCTGGTGGAGGATCTGCTCGAGATCAGCCGCTTCGATGCCGGAGCCATCCAACTCAACCTCGAAGAACTCCTCGTGGCCGAGTTCGTCCGCAATGCGGTCATCGTCAGCAGTTTGCCCGAGACGACGGTGGAAGTCTCCGAGCGCGCCGAGCATCTGGTGATCGATGGTGACCGTCGCCGACTGGCACGTGTGATCGCCAACCTGCTCGACAACGCCCGCATCCACGGGGCCGCTGACAGTGAGGCCACCATCACGATCACCGAGGTCGATGTCACCAGAGACGATGAGACCACCGACACGATGTCTGAGATGATCGACTCCGAGGTCACCGCCGTACGCATCGCCGTTGAGGATCATGGCCCGGGCGTCCCCGAAGAGGACCGCGAGCGCGTCTTCGAACGCTTCGCCCGCGCTGGATCAGCGGGACGTCGCTCAGGAACCGACGGTGCTGGCCTCGGACTGTCCCTCGTCGATGAACACATCCGACTCCACGGCGGGAAGATCTGGGTCCAGGATCGGCTCGACGGCCAGCCGGGTGCGCGTTTCGTGATCGAGTTGCCTGCCGAAGAGGTCACCGAATGAGGCCGCCAGCGCACCGGGGCAGACGATCGCGACGACGGGCGGTGCTGATCGGCTCAGCCGCGGTGGTGTTGGCGATCGCCTCGGGGTGCAGCATCCAACCCGATTCGAGCCCCCGCGATATCCCCATCGATGACCCGGCGTCGAATGACGTTGACACGGCATCGGTCGTCGACGCAACCGGCGATACCACCATCTTCTTGGTGGGACCCACCGAACCCGGCCAACAGCGCCGGCTGCGCTCGAACCAGCGCGGGGCGCTCGCCAACCCCACCGAGATCCTCACCGCACTCTTCGACGGCCCGACCCAGAGCGAACTCGACAGCCGCCTCATCTCAGCCATCCCACCCGATACCGTCTTGAATTCAGCGCGCCGGGCCAGCAACATCTTGTACGTCGACGTCTCGGGCAGCCTCGAAGACCTCACCGACGACGCCTTGGTGCTCGCGCTCGGCCAGATCGTCTTCACCGTCACCGAGATCCCCGGCCTGCAATTCGTCCGCCTGCGCGTCGACGGAGAAGATCGGGCGTGGCCTCGAGGTGACGGTCAGTCCAGAATCGGGGACCTCAAGGTCTACGACTATCCGGGACTCGCTGAATCGACTCAGCCACCGTTCCCGGCCATTGGAACCAGCACCTGACACTCAGGCGAAGAAGACCTCAGCGACATCGCGGTAGACCGTCATATCCACCTGACGTGTCCGACCCACTGCTTCAGAGAGCGGAACCGGGATGACCTCGCGGCCACGGGCCGCGACCATCTCGCCCCAGTGCCGGCCGTGGGCGGCGTCGATGGCCGCCACGCCGAAGCGGGTCGACAGCACGCGGTCGAACGCTGTCGGGGTTCCGCCGCGCTGCACATGGCCGAGCAGCACCGGTCGGGTGTCGAACCCGGTCCGTTCACGGATCTCCTCGGCGATGATGCTGCCGATCCCACCCAGGCGAGCATGTCCGAATCGGTCGATACTGCGCTCGGCGACCTCCATCGTCCCCGCGATCGGCTGGGCGCCTTCAGCGACTACGACGATGGACGCGTACCGCCCGCGTTCATGGCGGCGGATGATCCGCTCACAGACCTGGCCGACGTCAAAGGGGATCTCGGGGATCAGCACCACCGCCGCTCCCCCGGCGATACCGGCTTCGGTGGCGATCCAGCCGCTATCGCGACCCATGACCTCCACGACCATGACCCGGTCATGGCTCTCCGCGGTGGTGTGCAACCGGTCGATGGCATCGGTGGCGATCTGCACCGCAGTGTTGAAGCCGAAGGTGATATCGGTCCCCTCGATGTCATTGTCGATGGTCTTGGGGACCCCGATCACCGGGATCTGATGGTCATCGAACAGTTTGGACGCCACCGTGAGCGAACCGTTGCCCCCGATCACGATGATGCCGTCGAGACCGAGATCTGACACCGTGGCGGCCACCCGCTCGACACCATCGGGATGGTCGAACGGACTTCCCCGCCGGGTTCCGAGCACCGTGCCACCGCGCGGCAGTGTGCCCCGCATCGACTCGACCGTCAGCGCGGTGGTGCGGCGATCCATGACACCGTCCCAGGCGTCGAGAAATCCGACCAGTTCATCGCCATAGATGCGTTCACCCTTGCGGACGATGGCGCGGATCACCGCGTTCAATCCGGGACAGTCGCCACCTCCGGTCAGCACTCCGATACGCACGGCTCACCAGCCTAGGCATCGCCGCAGTGGGTTGTTGGTTGTCAATGCTGCTACAACAGTGCCATGCGCTGGGATTCATCTCGCCCCGTCCCATGGACCCGCTTGATGCGCGAATGGGTGCTGTACGTCGCCATCATGGCGCTGGTCTTCGTGCTCTTCTTCCGAGAGCGCAATCTGCTCGGTGCGCTCACCGGCCTGCTGATCAGCGGTCCGCTCTACCTCGGCCTCGGTGCCGTGCTGGCCAAGCTCGGCTACCAGCGCAAGACGATCAAGCAGATGCGCAGCGAGGCCAAGACCGCGCCCGCAGAACGCCGCGAGACCGCCACCACACCCGGGCCGCGACCGCGACCGGCGCCGACCAAGCGCACGTCCGCGGGCCCGTCGAGTCGCCCGAACCGCTCACGCCGGCCCCGCCGCTGACGCGGCGACGCGACCGCTGAACGCCTCAGACGCCGACCGCGCCGCGCTGATGTGACGGCGACTACCGTGAGGAGATGCGTTCGTCGCCGTCTCCCAGCACCTGCGTGATCGCCATCGATGCCGGCACGACCGGTGTGCGCTCCCGGGCGGTGTTCGCCGACCACCGCCCCTCGATCGCCGATTACCGCGAATTCACTCAGCACTTCCCGCAACCGGGATGGGTCGAACATGATCCAGCCGAGATCTGGCAGGCCGTCGCCGCCACCCTCAACAATGTGATCGATCGAGTCGGAGTCGAATATGTGGCAGCCATCGGCATCACCAATCAACGTGAGACCGCAGTGGCATGGGACCGGCGAACCGGCGAACCGCTCTGTCGCGCGATCGTCTGGCAGGACCGCCGAACGGCGCAGCGCTGCCACGAACTCATCGAAGCCGGCCACCTCGACCTCATTCGAGCACGGACCGGCCTCGTACTCGACCCCTACTTCACCGCCACCAAATTCGAATGGATGCTCGAGCACGCCATCGACCCCGAGCGACTGGCCGAGGCCGATCTCGCGCTCGGCACCATCGACTCATGGTTGATCTGGAATCTGACCGGCGGCGAGGTCTTCGCCACCGATGTGACCAATGCCAGCAGGACCCTGTTGTTCGATATCGACCGCTGCCGTTGGGATGAGGAGCTCTGCGAGCTGTTCACGGTGCCGAAGAATGCGCTCGGCGAGGTCGTCGCCTCGAGTGGGAGGGTGGGGCTCACCTCACCGCGCTGCGGTGTACCCGCCGAGATCCCGATCAGCGGGATCGCCGGAGACCAGCAGGCGGCGCTGTTCGGCCAGGCATGCACAACCGCGGGGATGGCCAAGAACACCTACGGCACCGGCAGTTTCGTACTGCTCAACACCGGCGCCACACGCCCATCGGCGATCGAGGGCATGCTGTCAACGATCGCCTGGCAACTCGGTGATGGCTCGGTGACCTATGCCCTTGAGGGATCGGTGTTCGTCACCGGCGCTGCCATCCAGTGGTTGCGCGATGGTCTCGGCATCATCGACGCAGCCGATGAGGCCGGCCCCTTGGCCTCATCGGTGCCCGACGCCGCAGGGGTGTTCGTGGTCCCGGCGTTCACCGGCCTCGGCGCACCCCACTGGGATCCGGGGGCCCGGGGGACGATCGTGGGCATCACCCGTGGCACCACCCGAGCGCATCTCGCTCGGGCCACCGTGGAGGCCATCGCGTATCAGGTGCGCGATGTCGTCGAGGCCATGGTCGCCGCGACCGGCACCGAACTCAAGGAACTGCGCGTCGATGGCGGCGCATCTGCGATGGATCTGCTCTTGCAGTTCCAAGCCGATCAACTCGACACCATCGTGAGGCGACCACACGACCAGGAGACCACATCGCTCGGCGCGGCGTTCCTCGCCGGTCTCGCCGAGGGCGTCTGGCCGGATCTCGACTCCATCGCGGATCGCTGGGAACTCGACGCCGAATTCAGCCCGATGGCACCGCGGGAACTCTCGAACGCCCAGCATGATCAGTGGCTGCGGGCCGTCGAGCGATCACGCAACTGGGCCGACTGAACCCGGGGCGGCTGATCCGGGATCGACCAGCGCGTCGACGAGACGCGCCAGCAGCGCGACGCGCAGTCGGTCGCGATCATGGATCGGCCGGTCCGTCACGCCCACATTCAGCCGCACCCCCCGCCGCACCATCTCGACGCGGATCTCCCGAGATGCCTCCGTGGCCGTGTCGGGTGCAGGGGCCGCAGGGCGTTCACCACGCCCGAACACCATCGTGCCCGAATCCGATTCCTCGATCAGCACCCACTGCGCATCACACCAACCAATCAGCGCGTCACAGAACTCCTCGGCCCACCGCTCACTAGGAGCCTCCGCACAGCGGACTGCGGCGCGCAGTGCGCTCAGGCTCGGATCGGCACGACCATCGGTGATCGGCCGGACATGGTCCACCGACGTTCCGTCCACCGCATTGATCTCACCGATCATCAACTCGAGCACCTCAGCGGTGTCGAGTCGCACCACGATCTCATCGAGCACGCTCGTGCCGATCACCTCGAGGATCTCGACGCCGAGCACATCACCGCGGACCGCTCCGATCCTGCTGGCCACCAAGCCGAGGGCTCCGGGCCGGTCCGGAAGGCGCACCCGCAGAGCGACGAGCACCGACACGGTTCAGCCCAACTTGACCAGACCACGCCGCAGATTGCGGATGCCCTGTGCGATGCGTTTCTCGTTCTCGATCAGCGCAAAGCGCACATAGCCCTCTCCACCGGGGCCGAAACCCGCTCCGGGCGACAGCGCCACATCGCATTCACGGACCATCAGCGAACAGAACTCGACCGAGTCCATCTCGGCATACGCCTCGGGGATCGGTGCCCAGACGAACATCGAACCACCGGGTTTGGGCACCTCCCAGCCGATGCGCTCGAGTCCGTCGATCAGCGCATCGCAGCGGCTCTCATAGATCGCGCTGACCTCGCTCGGATAGTCCACCGCCTCATTCAATGTCACCGTCGCCGCGATCTGGACCGGCTGGAACACACCGTAATCGAGATAACTCTTCAATTTGACGAGCGCCTGCACGACCTCGGCATTGCCCACCAAGAACGCGACGCGCCAGCCCGCCATCGAGAAGCTCTTGGTCATCGAGTAGAGCTCGACCGCGCAGTCCTTGGCCCCCTCTGCCTGCAGGATGCTCGGCGGTTGGACCCCATCGAATCCCATATCGGCATAGGCGAAGTCGTGGACGGCGATCATGTCGTGTTCACGACAGAAGTCCACCACCTGTTGCATGAAGTCCGCGTCGACGATCGCACCGGTCGGATTGTGCGGGAAGGAGATGACCAGCACCCTCGGTTTGGGCCAGCCGATGTCGTAGGCGGTGGCGAGACGCTGCATGAAGTCCGCAGTGAAGTCTGCCCGGGCATCGGGATGGCTGAGACCCCGCATCGGCACCTGACGCAGATCCGCTCCGGCGAACAGCGGCCCGTACATATGGATCGGATAGCTCGGTGTCGGCACGATGGCTGCATCGTTGTGATCCAACAGCACCCACATCAGGTGGCTGAATCCCTCCTTGGAGCCGATCGTGTTCGTCACCTCGAGTTCCGGGTCCAGCGATACCCCCCAGACGCGCTCATAATAGGCCGCGATCGCCTCCCGCAACTTCGGCAGACCGCGACTGACCGAATACCGGTGGTTCCGGGGCATCCGGGCGGCCTCAGCGAGTTTGTCCACGGCGATCTGCGGTGATGCGATATCGGGGTTGCCGAACCCGAGATCGATCACATCATGGCCGGCCCGACGTGCCTCGATCTTCAGGTTGTTGATGATCGTGAAGACGTACGGCGGCAGGTTGCTGATGCGGCGGAACTCCATGGTGCGACACTACCGCCGAGTGCCCGGAGGCGGCGGAGGCGGCGGCGTATTCGTCACCGACGGACCCGGTGACGACGGGGCGGATGCCGGCTGAGTCGACACCGGCACCGGGGCTGCAGACGGTGTCGGGTCAGCGCCCATCGTCGCACCGGCTCGGGCTGCCTCATACAGCGCCATACGCTGCGCCTCGGCGTACTCGCGCGCCGCTGCATCGCTCGCCGCACTGCGCAGTTCCGAGATCCGACGTTGGCGGCCGACCAGGCGTGCCGTCAGGTACCGCAGCACCAGATCGAGCAGGATCGCAAGGATCACGTACATCGCAGCGGCGAACAGCAGCGAGGCATTCAGCACCGAACCCTCCCCGACATCCACGGCCGGGAAGATGCCGCGGAACGGGCCCATCGAGGAATCGGCGCTGCGGTAGACCCACTTGGTGAACTCTGCCGAGGTGCTCGCATTCAACAACTGCAGGGTGAAGGCGATCAACAAGATGACCACCTTGATCAGCGCCACGGCATAGAAGAGCCAAACCACCAGACGCACGAAGCGAATGAAGAACGGGACCGCTGAAGCCTCTTCGGCGGCGAGCTGACGAGCGTAGGTCTCAGACATGGGAACGGACATGCACCGATGCTAGGTCGCCCACACCATCGGTCTCGTGCACCTGCTGGCGTCGCGTCGCTGTTTCACGATGCCGGCTCGATCACCCGGGGCCGGTGGGGCGGGTGGGGCTCGAACCCACCACCGACGGGTTATGAGCCCGCTGCTCTAACCGGCTGAGCTACCGCCCCTGGCGGAATGAGGCCCTGGGCGGGCTGGCTCCGGGGGTGGGGCTCGAACCCACGACCAATTGATTAACAGTCAACCGCTCTGCCAACTGAGCTACCCCGGAAGGTCCTCTGAGACGATAGCGCCGCGGGCTCGGGATCGCTCGCCTCATCGTGACAGCATCATCCGATATCGGCCACCGCCGCGCCGGCGCTGCACCTACGGCCGCCACCGAGGTTCACTCGCCTTCGAGAAATTCGCGCAGCCGCTGTGAATGCTGGGGTTGGCGGAGCTTGTTGAGGGTCTTGGCCTCAATCTGGCGGATCCGCTCGCGGGTCACACCGAGTTCTTGGCCCACCTCTTCGAGGGTGCGGATCTGAGAGCCGTCGAGACCGAAACGCATCTTCACGATCTCTTGTTCGCGTTCGGTGAGATCGTGCAGCACCGTCTCGACCGCTTCGACGAGCATGGCACGCGTCGCAGCGGACTCGGGTCGATCCGCCGACGGGTCCGCAATGAAGTCGCCGAGGTTGGCATCGTCTTCTTCTCCGACCGGAGAGTCGAGCGAGAGCGGATCCTCGGCAATGCGCTGCAGGTCGCTGATCCAGTTCGTATCGGCATGCATGAGCTGCGCCAGTTCCTCCACCGAGGGCTCACGGCCATGCTCTTGGGTGAAGTCTCGGCCGACGCGCCGCAGCCGGTTGACATGTTCGACCATATGCACCGGGATCCTGATGGTGCGGCTCTGATCGGCGATCGAGCGGGTGATCGCCTGGCGGATCCACCAGGTGGCATAGGTCGAGAACCGGAACCCCTTGGAGTGGTCGTACTTCTCGACGGCGCGCATGAGGCCGAGGTTCCCCTCCTGGATGAGGTCGAGCAACTGCATCCCACGGCCCGTGTAGCGCTTGGCGATACTGACCACGAGGCGCAGATTCGCCTGCGTCAGTTCATTCTTGGCACGCTCGCCACGCTGTACCGAACGCAACAGCATCCGCTGCTGGGTGGCGTCGGGTGGGTGGGCTGCGAGTGCGGCCGCGTCGAGCTGTGCTGCTGCATGACGGCCCTCCTCGATGAGCTGTGCCAGGGCTCGCTCATCGCTCGGTGTCAACAGCTCCACCCTGCCGATCTCGGACAGATACATCCGCACCGGATCACCACTCAGGCTCGCCGTCGCATCATCACGACCCCCGCGACGGCCGCGTCGACCACGCCGGTCGCTGCGAGCCAGCAGACGCTCAGCGGTCTCGTCATCGAGCAGGACCGTACGCGGCAGTGCCGCGGGGGTGTCGTCGACCACCTCGGTGGCCGTCTCGTCGATGTGGATCGACATCGCCGCCAACGCAGCGCGGATCTGCTCGATCACCTCTCCCGTCAACTCAATACCGCGCAGGACATGGGCGACATCATCGGCATGTACGACACCAGCGGCCCGACCCACCTCGATGAGTCCCTCCCATTCAGCCTGATCGACCCCGGGAACGGGCGCCGGATTCATCCCGGCCTCATCGCGTTCAATCGCCATTGTCCCGCCCGGCCTCGTCGTCCACAGCGATCTCTGCAGCCATGGAGTCATGATCAGGGTCAGATCCGGGCGCGACCGGTGACGCGTCGTTGTCCACGACCGATACAACGCCGGCTCCTGACGATTCCACTGTCCGATCGTAGAGCCATCCGAGGAGCCACTCGGCCGAATCGGTGGCCTGTTCGACCTCTTGGAGATTCTCGAGCTGCAATCGGGCCTCGCGACTCAACGCAATCACCTCGGGTGCGGACTGGCGGGCATCGATGGCGAGCTGCCTGCGGACCGCTGCCGCGATCAGGTTGAGCGCCTCGGCTTCGGCATCGGCGTCGATATCGACCACCGCAGCGCGCTCGAGCAGGCTGCGAGCCTCGGGATCAGCGTGCTCAAGGGCATCATTCAACGACCCGGAGGCATCGGCGAGCGCAACGAAGGCGCGGCGGTTGAGCTCGTCTGCGAAGAGCGCCTCGATCAGCCATGGCGCCATGGAGTCCCAGTCCTGGACCAACAGGACGATCGCCACGAATTCCGCGTTCTCGCGATGATCACGACGCGCTGTCGCTGGCGAAGCGCTCAACTGCGGCCGACGCGATCCGCGCGTCGCCTGATCGACGAGATCGGCCACGGGGAGACCGAGTTGACTGGCGACCTGGCCGGCATACAGCTTTCGTACGTTGGCGTTCGGGTGCTCATTGATCACCGAGAGCGCACGCTCACCGAGACGGACGCGCTGCTCGGGTGACTGTGGGACACCCTGGCTCATGACGCGCTCGAGGCGGAACGCGAGGAACGGGAGTGCGCTCTTCACCGCCTCGTTGAGGCCCTCGGGGTCGCTGCCTGCGAGATCACCGGGATCACGCCCATCGGGCAGGCGGGCGACGGAGACCTCGATCTGGTACTTCTGCTCCCATTCATAGAAGCGTTCGGCTGCGCCCTGGCCGGCAGCATCAGCGTCGAAGGCCAACACCACCCGGCTCGCGTACCGCTTGATCAGCCGGACATGCTCTTCGGTGAAGGCGGTGCCGCAGGTCGCCACGGAGCGGGCGAGGCCGGCGCGGTGAAAACCGATCACATCGGTGTAGCCCTCACAGACGATGACCTGATCGTCATGGACGATCTGCCCTTTGGACCAGTTGAGACCGTACAGGGTCTTGGACTTGGTGTAGAGCGCGGTCTCAGGGGAGTTCTTGTATTTTGCGGGATCCTGTGATCCCGGCAGCACACGACCACCGAAGGCCACCGCAGCCCCCTGTTCGTCGAAGATCGGGAACAACACCCGTGCGCGGAACGAGTCCTGGAGTCGGCCGGTCCGATTCACGAAGGCCAGGCCGGTCTCGGTGAGCTCATCGGAATCGATACCCGCGTGACGAGCGAGTTCATCCCAGGCATCGGGAGCCCAGCCGATCCGGAACTGGCGGGCGATCTCGCCGCTCAGGCCGCGGCTGCGCAGATAGTCGCGCGCCGGTCGGGCGGCCGGATCGTTCAAGAGACGCTGGTGGTACCACTCGACGGCGGTCTCCATCGCGGCCTGCAGTCGCTTGCGCTTCTCTCGGGTGCGGCTCTGGCCGGCCGAGGTGTAATTCAGCTGCAGGCCGGCACGATTGGCGAGTTGTTCGACCGCTCCCACGAAATCGGTGTGCTCGATCTCTTGAATGAACGTGAACACATCACCGGAGGCATCGCAGCCGAAGCACTTGTAGCGACCGGTCTCAGCACGCACATTGAACGATGGGGTGCGCTCGGCATGGAACGGGCACAGTCCAACCCAATTTCGCCCGGCGCGCCGCAACTGGACATGTTGGCCGACCACATCGACGATCGAAGAGGCCGCGCGGACCCGTTCGATGTCATCTTCGGCGATCGCCATCGCAACGCGCTCCTCTCGTGGTCGCACTTCTCGTCGACACAGTTCTCGTCGACACAGTTCTCGTCGACACAGTTCTCGTCGACACAGTTCTCGTCGACACAGTGTGTCATGACTCGCCACCTCCGATGGCCTCGATCATCGGAGGTGGCCAGCCCCGCCGCATCAGCGGGTTCCGACCGGCTCAGCGCGCCGCGAGGATCGCCTGGGCCGCCGACAGTCGGGCGATCGGTACCCGGAACGGCGAACAGCTCACGTAGTCGAGGCCGGCGGCGTAGAACAGGGCGATCGAGCGCGGGTCACCACCGTGCTCACCGCAGACCCCGAGCTTCAATTTCGGCTTGGTCGACCGACCGCGCTCGGCGCCGAGATGGACCAACTCGCCCACACCGGTGGTGTCGATGGAGTCGAACGGATTGTCCTCCAAGAGCCCCTGCTCGAGATAGGCCGGCATCATCCGTGATTCGACATCGTCACGGCTGAACCCGAAGGTCAACTGGGTCAAGTCGTTGGTCCCGAAGCTGAAGAAGTCCGCCTCATGGGCGATCTCATCGCCGCGCAGCGCCGCGCGCGGCGTCTCGATCATCGTGCCGATGGAGATCTGCGGCTTGTTCTTCACGCCCTTGAGGGCAGCGTCCACCTCGGTCTGCACCCATGAGCGAGCGAGGGCCAGTTCGGCGCGCGTCACCGTCAGCGGAATCATGATCTCCACGATCGGCTTGCGGCCCTTGGCCCGCAATTTGGCCGCTGCCGCCATCAACGCGCGCACCTGCATCGCGTAGAGGCCCGGTTTGATGACCCCGAGGCGGACGCCGCGAGTTCCGATCATCGGGTTGTGTTCGGCCCAGGACTCGGCCGCCTCGAGGAGTGCCGTCTCGGTGGCATCGAGACCGGTCGTGGCCTGTTTGATGTGCAGTTCCTCCACCGAGGGCAGGAACTCGTGCAGGGGCGGGTCGAGGAGTCGGACGGTGACCGGCAGGCCGTCCATGGCCTCGAGGATCTCCTCGAAGTCGGCTTGCTGGACCTCGCGCAGCGCCTCGAGCGCAGCGCGCTCCTCGTCATCGGTGCTCGCCAGGATCATCTGGCGCACGACGGGCAGACGCTCGGGATCCAAGAACATATGCTCGGTCCGGCACAGGCCGATCCCCTCAGCCCCGAGCGAACGCGCCACCGACGCGTCTTCGCCGGTGTCGGCATTGGCCCGCACCGCGAGTCGGCCGGCGCGGATCTTGTCGGCCCATTGCAGGATCGTGTGGAACTCGGCCGGGGGCTCAGCATCCATGGTCTCGATCGCACCGAGCATCACCTGGCCCGATGAGCCGTCGATGGAGATGACATCGCCCTCATTGACCACCACATCGCCGACGCTGAACGAACCCTTGGCGATCTTGACCGCCTCGGCTCCCACGATGGCCGGGGTCCCCCAGCCGCGGGCCACCACCGCAGCATGGCTGACGAGACCGCCGCGGGCCGTCAAGATGCCCTGGGCGACCATCATGCCGTGGATGTCTTCGGGGCTGGTCTCATTGCGGACCAAGATGACCTTCTCACCGCGATCATCGGCATCCACCGCGGCATCAGCACTGAAGTAGACCCGGCCCACCGCTGCACCCGGCGATGCTCCCAGACCGGTGGCGAGCACCGCACCGGACCCCTTGAACTGCGGGTGCAGGACTGCATCGAGGTGCTCGGCCGATACCCGCATGACCGCTTCTTCGCGCGAGATCTTCCAGCGTGTGTCACCGCGGCCGGTTCCCTTGGTCATCTCCACGGCCATGCGCATGGCCGCCGCTCCGGTCCGCTTGCCGATACGGGTCTGCAGCATCCACAGCTTGCCCTGCTCGATGGTGAACTCGGTATCGCACATATCGCAGTAGTGGCGCTCGAGCCGCTCGAAGATCTCGAGCAATTCGCGATGCGCATCGGGGAAATGCAGCTTCATATGGTCGAGGTCTTCGGTGTTTCGGATACCTGCCACGACGTCTTCGCCCTGGGCGTTCACCAAGAAGTCACCGAAGGGGCGGTTCTCGCCGGTCGAGGCGTTGCGGGTGAACCCGACACCGGTGCCCGAGTTGTCATCGCGGTTGCCGAACACCATGACCTGCACGTTCACCGCGGTACCGAGGTCATGGGAGATGTGCTCGCGATCGCGATATGCAATGGCGCGCGCCCCATTCCAGGACTTGAACACCGCCTCGACCGCACCGCGCAACTGTCGCATCGGGTCCTGCGGGAACGCCTTGGAGGTCTCGGCTTTGACCACCGCCTGATAGTCACCACACAGTGACTTGAGGGCATCCACGGGCAGTTCGGCGTCGGATCTGATGCCGAGTCGTTCCTTGAGCGCCTCAAAGGGCCCGTCGAAGTGCTCACCTTCGATCCCGAGCACGATCCGGCCGTACATCGCGATGAACCGGCGGTAACTGTCATAGGCGAAGCGCTCATCAGCGGTCGACGCCGCGAGACCCTTGACGCTCTTGTCGTTGAGGCCGAGGTTCAACACCGTGTCCATCATCCCGGGCATGGAGAACTTGGCTCCCGAACGCACGCTCACCAGGAGCGGGTCCGACGGGTCTCCCAGCTTTCGGCCCATGACCTTCTCGAGTTTCCCGACATGTCGAGCGATCTCGTCATCGAGGCCTTTGGGCCAGCCCGAGTGCATGTACTCACGGCAGGCATCGGTCGAGATGGTGAAGCCAGGCGGCACCGGCAGCTTCAACACGCTGGTCATCTCAGCGAGGTTGGCGCCCTTTCCTCCGAGGAGATCCTTCTTCTCCATCGGGCTCGGGCGGTGACGGTGATCGAATCCATAGACGTAGGGCACGGTGGACGAGTCTAGATGTCACCGCAGCAGAGCGATACCGCTCTCGGTCGATCTCGCGCCGATCGCCGACCGACACCGCGCAGGCGCGCCTCAGCGATGGTCGATCACCTCGCCGATGTCGGCACCTCGCTTGATGACGGCGAGCGCCTCGGCTCCCGCGACGCTGGTCAGCTCACCGACCTGTGCTCCGGCATCGTCGAGGACCGGGTCACCGGGGCTGGCGCCGGGTTCCACCGTCACGACGCGCAGGCTCTTGGGCGCCTCAGCTCCGCGGCTGTCCATGCGTTCCACGAGTTCTTGACCCGGATAGCAGCCTTTGGTGAAGCTGACCGACACCCCCACCACACCGGTCTGTGCCGGGATGGTCTCACCGGGGACGATCTCGGTGCCGATCCCAGGCCAACGCGCCGTGATCCGACGCTGATGGGCGAGATCGTCGGGGGCGATACCGACGGTCACCTCGCCGAGTTCGGCTCGGACCCGGATCATGAAACGCGCCAGGCGCTGTCTGGTGATCTCTCCGTACCCGGCATCGACATCGAGGTGGAACTCCTCGTCACCGCTGCGGCGCACCCGCACCAGAGCCACCACTCGTCCGTTCGGCTCCAAGAGCAGCGACCAGCACCGCTCCCCGATCCCGAGCGCTGAGATGTCCTGGGCGAGTTGCGACTGCAGATAGCTCGACGCATCGGGCCCGATGATCGAGAAACTGTCATAGGTCGCCTCGATACCGGACCCGGTGGCCGACTCGGACCAATGGGGTGCGTCACCGGCGCGTGGATCGAACGATTCGGAGTGCATGACCCCAGTCTGGCGTGCCACACTGCACAGAGCGATGTTCGATGACTCCTCACCTCGTCCCGGCGACGGGACTCCCCCGCCCGAATCGGGCGACGACCAACCCCGCGAGTCGGACCAGCGGGCATTCGACAGCGTCATGGCCACCATGCTCGACACCGTCATCGGCCGGATCAGCCCGTATGTGACCTTGATCCTGATCGTCGTGTCTGCGATCGTCATCGGGTCATATCTGGCTGGTTTCGCAGCGCTGTCAGGTGGGATCCGAACCGTGTGGGCGGTGCTCGCCGCGGTGTTCGGGTTCCTTGCGATCCGTGGTCTGGTCCGCCTGCGCTGGAATCTGGCGGTGATCAGACGACACCGCGCAGATGTGGTCAGCGAGCTCGTCGATCTGCGCCGCGACGATCCGGATGCGGATTCCGTGGTGATCGACATGATCGAGACCACCGACTCGGGTGATGTCCGCTACACCCGAGCGGGCTACTCGAACGCTTCAGGGGACTTCGTGCGCATCGGCCGCAGCCTCGAGGGGTTCGTCGGGGCGGGTTCACCGTGGCTGATGCGACTGGTGTCGACGGCCAAACGCGGCCTGCTCTCGGTCGTGGGGGCGGTCGCCATCACGCTCGTCTTCGCATTCATGGGCGTGATCTTCCTGATCGCCCTCGCGATCTGACGCGAGCGGTGCGGCATCCGATCAGGCGCGCATCTGGGCCCGGTTGCGCATCTCGGTCATACGGCGTGCCGGGGCGATGGCTGCGAGCAGCGCAGCCGCCTTGTTGCGACATTCGAGATCCTCATCATCTGGAACCGAATCGGCGACGATGCCCGCACCGGCCTGCAGGCTGGCGACACCACCGGAGATGAACATCGTCCTGATCGCAATCGCAGTGTCGAGATTCCCGCTCCAGTCGATATAGCCGACCACTCCAGCGTACGGGCCGCGCTTGGCCGGCTCGAGATCGTCGATGATCTCCATGGCGCGGACCTTGGGAGCCCCGCTGACCGTTCCCGCCGGCAGGGTGGCACGCAGCACATCGATCGCACCGAGGCCGCCGCGAAGTTCGCCTGAGACCTGCGAGGTGAGATGCATCACATGGCTGTACTGCTCGAGCGACATCAGTTCATCGACGCGCATCGATCCGAACTCGGCGACGCGGCCCACATCGTTGCGCGCCAGGTCCACCAACATGATGTGCTCGGCACGCTCCTTGGGGTGCTCGATCAACTCAGCCGCGAGTCGACGATCGTCCTCATCGGTCTCACCGCGCCGCCGGGTCCCGGCGATCGGGCGCGAGATGACCCGGGTGGACCCGTCGGGCTCATTTCTGACCTGCACCATCGGCTCGGGCGACGACCCGACGATCGTCAGGTCGTCAGAGCGCAGGAAGTACATATAGGGACTCGGGTTGATCTGGCGCAGGACGCGATACACGTCGAACGGATCGGCATCGAGTTGCAGGTCGAATCGCTGTGAGAGGACCACCTGGAAGATGTCACCGGCGACGATATGGCGCCGGGCGACCTCGACGGCGCGCTGATAGGCGCCACCGGGCAGCGAGGAGGAGACCTCGGGCATCGCCTCGCCCGGAATCGGAGGCTCCACCGATGCATAGGCGAGGGGTTGTGCGAGCGCGTCGGCACTGGCGCGGACCCGCTCCACCGCCGCGTCGTACACGGCGTCGAGGTCGGCATCGTCGACGCCGAGCACCGGCACGCTCTCGATCAGGTAGACCCGCTGGCGCCAATGATCGAAAGCCGCCAACGACCCGATCACACTCATCACCGCATCGGCGAGACCTCGGTCATCATCAGGCGGGTGCTCGAGACGCTCAACCTCGCGGACGACGTCGTAGCCCAAGTAGCCGACCACCCCGCCGTGGAGCGGAGGCAGCTCCGCGAATGCCGGACTCTGATAGGCCTCGACGAGGGCGTCGAGCACCGCCAGGATCCCATCGTCGGTCGGCAGGCCGTCGACCAGGTCACCCTCGACGTGCACCCGGCCGTCGCGAAGCGTCAGCGTGGCATGCGGATTCCATCCGACGAAGGAGAACCGGCTCCAGCGCTCACCGTGTTCGACCGATTCGAGCAGGAATCCGGGTGCATCGCCGACGAGTTTGATGAACGCAGCGACCGGGGTCTCGAGATCGGCGAGCAGTTCAGCCCACACCGGCACCACGCGATGCGTCGTCGCCAGACGGTGGAACTCATCGCGACTCGGCCGGATGATCACGAGCCGAATCGGCGGAAGAAACAGGTCCGCTCACCGGTATGGCACGCACCCTTGCCGTGCTGGTCGACCAGGAACAGCAGGGTGTCACCATCGCAGTCGTAATAGGCCTCGCGGACCACCTGATGGTCACCACTGGTATCGCCTTTGCGCCAGAGTTCGCTGCGGCTGCGGCTCCAGTAGACCATCGTGCCCTCCGACATCGTCATGGCCAGACTCTCGGCGTTCATCCAGGCCATCATGAGCACTTCTTTCGTCTCGATGTCCTGGGCGATGGCCGGTACCAGCCCATCGGCATTGAACTTGACGGACTCGAGCTGTTCGGGGGTCACGGCGATCGACTCAGACATGCTCGCGAGCCTACCGATCGTTGCGGTCGGACCCGAATGGGTCACAGATACAGCCCGGTCGACGACTCGATGCGATGGGCCGCCACCGCATGCAGATCGCGTTCGCGCAACATGATGTAGTCATCGCCCTGGACCTCGACCTCATAGCGGTCATCGGGGCTGAACAGCACCCGGTCACCGATCTCAGCGGATCGGACGTTCTGGCCGAGCGCCACCACCTCACCCCAGATCAGCCGCTTGGCCATCTGTGCGGTGGCCGGGATCAAGATCCCGCCCGATGAGGTGCGTTCGCCATCCTCTTTGTTCAATCGGACCAACAACCGATCGTTGAGCATTTTGATCGGCAGTTTGTCGTCGACATCGGACATGGGCTGGAGGGTACCGTCAGGAGATGTCGCAGTTGCATCTGCTCACCGCCGACGGCCACCGCCTCAGTGCTGATGTCTCCCCCGGCTCGACACCGGCGGTCGTGATCTGCCATCCCGATCCGCGCCTCGGCGGTGACCGACACCACATCATCGTCGATGCCCTCTACCGCGCAGTCAGCGGGTCCGGTCGTGGCGCCATCCGCTTCGACTTCCGGCCGGACCCGGCCGATCATCTCGAATCGATCGCTGATCTGCGCGCCGCCATCGAACACATCGTCGGGCAATCCGAGTCTGCGCCCATCGAGGCCGGCCACCGAGGCGACGCCCCCATGGGCGTGCATCTCGTCGGCTATTCCTTCGGCGCGCTGGTCGCCGCCGCCCTCCAGCAGCGCGAACCCGCATCGGTCGCGTCACTGACCCTGATCGCTCCGCCCTCACTGATCGGCGACCCGGGAGCGACCCCGACACAGTTGATCATCGCGACCCATGACCAGTTCTGTGATCCGGAGCAGTTGACGACGCTGGTGCGGGAGTGGAAACACGCTCCGACGGTGGTGGAGATCGTCGGTGCCGACCATTTCCTGCTCGGCGCGTCGGATCGGGTGGCCGCAGCGGTCACCGGGTTCATCGACCGCTGCGACACCTGAACCGTTCGATCAGCGCCGCTCGATTCCACAACGGTTGCCGTCTGCACCGATTCAGATGCGGACCTGCACCCCAGCGGCGCGCATCTCGGCTTTGGCCTCGGCGATCGAGTATTCGCGGTAATGGAAGATCGAGGCGGCCAGCACCGCATCGGCACCCCCGAGGGTCACCCCCTCGACGAGATGCTGCAGTTCACCGACGCCACCGCTCGCGATCACCGGAACCGGTACCGACGCCGAGATGATCGAGGTCAGGTCGAGATCGAACCCGCGTTTGGTGCCATCGCGGTCCATCGAGGTCAACAGGATCTCTCCGGCACCGTGGGCGACGGCGCGCTCGGCCCACTCGACGGCGTCGAGCCCGGTCGGGGTGCGACCACCGTGCAGGTAGACCTCGAATCCGCGGGTCATGGCCGCATTGGCCTTGGCATCGATCGCACAGACCACGCATTGGGAACCGAATTCAGCTGCGATCTCAGAGATCACTTCGGGCCGCTGTACCGCAGCGGTGTTGACACTCACCTTGTCGGCTCCGGCTCGCAGCATCCGTCTCGCGTCATCGAGTGAGCGGATACCGCCGCCGACGGTGAAGGGGATGAAGACCTGTTCGGCCACCGCATAGACCATCTCCACGGTGGTGTCGCGGCGGTCGCTCGACGCGGTGATGTCCAAGAACACAAGCTCGTCTGCACCCTCGGCGTCATAGCGGGCTGCGAGCTCCACCGGATCGCCGGCATCGCGGAGTTCCACGAAATTGGTGCCCTTGACCACCCGGCCGTCGGTGACGTCCAGACAGGGGATCACCCTCGCCACCCTCATCGCCCACCACCGCTCGGGCCGCCACCGGAGCGGATCGCAGCGATCGCGTCGGAGACACCGAGACGATGCTCATACAACGCTCGGCCCACGATGACCCCGGCGAGGGTCCCGAGCCGCTCCAATGCCACCACATCATCGATGCCGGCGACACCGCCGCTCGCGATGACCGGGATCTGCGTTGCAGCGGCCAGCGCCGAGAGGCCCTCGAGGTCGGGGCCGCTCAGCATCCCGTCGCGGGCGATGTCGGTGACCACGAACGCGGCGGCATCGGGATACCGATCGAGCACCGAATCGATGTGCTCGCCACCAGATGTGGTCCAGCCGTCGACGGCCAATTCACCGCTGCGGTGGTCGAGCCCGACGGCCACCGGCACCACATCTGCCACTTCGGCGACCAGTTCGGGGTGCCTGATCGCTGCTGAGCCCATCACCACCCGACTCACGCCGGCATCGGCGAGTGCACGGGCATCGGCGAGTGTGCGCACTCCGCCGCCCGACTGCACCTGACAGTCCCCCGCAACGGCCGCCGCGACCGCGGCGATCGCCTCGCGATTGGTCGCCTCACCGCTGCGCGCCGCGTCGAGGTCCACGATGTGGATCCAGCGGGCACCACCGTCACGGAACTGATATGCGACCGCGATGGGATCATCGCCGTAGACGGTCTCAGCGTCATAGTCGCCGGTCTGCAACCGAACGACACGGCCCGCCAGCAGATCGATGGCCGGATAGAACTCGAATCGTTGCGTCACTGCCCGACCGGCTCCCGCTGGATCGAGGCGGTGAAGTTCTCGAGCAGCCTGAGGCCGCCGAGCGCGGACTTCTCCGGATGGAACTGGGTCGCGAATACATTCGCCGAACGGAACGCCGCGTTGATCACACCGCCATAGGTGCAGGTCGCCGCCACGATCTCAGGATCGTTCGGAATCGCCGAGAGCGAGTGCACGAAGTACATCCACGGCTCATCGCCGAGACCATCGAAGAGCGGATCACCATCGTGGTGCAGTCGGTTCCACTGCATCTGGGGTCGTTTCACACCGTCTGGTAGCCAGACCACCCGGCCCGCGAGGATCCCGAGACCGTCGACATC
>SKFX01000204.1 GCA_007117775.1 Ilumatobacteraceae bacterium | reverse complement strand
TGATGTGTGATGGGCGTCGCGACATCGTTGGCTCGACTCCGATGAAGGTACGCGGAGGTGATTTCGGCTCTGTCGCCTGATTGTTTCGGCTGTGTGGCGAGTTGGTGCGGCGTCGATCGACCATGGCGCAACGGGTCATCGGCCACCGATCGCGGTATCGGTGGGCGTGCGGGACGGGATCAGAGTTGTCGACGGTTCGCGCATCAGCGCTCGGCCTCGGTGAGATGCGGCGGCTCAGGCCACCAGCATCCAGCCACGGCGGCGGACCGTGCGGATCCGGCCGGGGCCGAGGCGGCGGCGGACCGCAGCGATCAGCGCGTCACAACGCCGGTCCGACAGATCCATCAACTGCGCGCAGCGGCAGATCTCACAGCGGCTGACCACCCGGTTGCGGTGGTGCCAGAGCACCTCGAAGACCGCTCGCTCCTGGGGAGACAGGCCGGTGGCCAGATCCTCACCGTCGGTGACGGTGGGACTGGTCGCCTGCCGGTCATCGCCAAGGGGGTGAACGAGTTCCCCAGGAGCGGTGCGGTCCATGGCGACCACCGTAGGTGTCTGTGGTTTCGATCGGATTGGCGTGCTGTGAACGCCGTGTGAACGGGGGGAGATGCCGGGGGTTCGCAGCGCCGGACGCTCGGGTGCTGATCTGCCCACTCGGTTGTCCACGAACGGTCGGGATCGGCCAGACTGTCGTCCATGGATTTGACCTACCCCGCCGATGCCGAAACCTTCCGTACCGAGATCCGCCAGTGGCTCGTTGACAACCTGCCGACCGGATGGTTCGACGAGGGCTTCGAGATGACCGAGGAACAACGCGCCGAGTTCAACCGGTCGTGGCCGACGAAGTTGTTCGAAGGTGGATGGATCTGTGCGACCTGGCCGAGTGAGTACGGCGGCAAGGGTCTCACCACCATGCAGGGTGTCGTGCTCGCCGAGGAGTTCGCCCGTGCCCGAGCGCCGATGCGCGGTGACTTCTTCGGTGACACGCTCGTGGGGCCGACACTGCTGCAGTACGGCACCGAAGAGCAGAAGCGGGAGTTCCTCCCCGGCATCTTGCAGGGCAAGACCCGCTGGTGCCAAGGCTTCTCCGAGCCCGATTCGGGTTCGGACCTCGCCAGTCTCATGACCAGCGCGGTGCTCGATGGCGATGAGTGGGTCATCAACGGCCAGAAGGTCTGGACCACCCAGGGCCACCATGCCGACTACTGCTTCTTGTTGACCCGAACCGACCCCGATGCCCCCAAGCACAAGGGGATCTCGTATCTGCTGGTACCGATGGACCAGCCCGGGGTTGAGGTCCGCGGGATCACCCAACCCGATGGCACCGCAGAGTTCTGTGAGGTCTTCTTCTCCGATGCGCGCTGTCCGGCGGACAATGTCGTCGGCGGGGTCAACAACGGCTGGAAGGTGGCCAACTCAACCCTCGCGTTCGAGCGCGGCCAGTCAGCCACCACCGGATACCGGCGCTTCGAGGAGGAGTACCGCTTGATGGTCGAGGCCGCCACCGCCAACGGCATGATCCACGACCCACTGATCCGTCAGCGGCTGATGCAGTACTACTCCAAGATCCAGATCCTGCGGATCAACGGTCTGCGGAATCTGACCTCGGCGGTGCAGGGCACCAAGGACATGGCCGTCGTGGTGCTCGGCGCCACCAACAAGATGTTCTGGTCCGAGATGCACAAGTCCGCCATGGAACTCGCGCTCGACATCTTCGGAGCGCACTCGATGCTCATCGACACCGGTGTCGAATCGGGTTCATGGCCCGGGGCCCAGCGCGAGAAGCGTCGCGATGGCTATCCGGTGAGTTCGATGATGTCAGCGTTCTTCTTCTCGCGCTCAGAGACCATCTGGGGCGGCACCAGTCAGATCCAGCGCAATATCGTCGGCGAACGGGTCCTCGGACTACCGCGCGAACCCAGGCCCGAGTGATCGGGCCGCGCGCCCGATGCGATCGTCGGGGGTGATCAGGGTTCCACACCCCGGTCTCGCAGGCCGGCGGGATCGGTGACCATCACCACCTCGGGGACGCGGTCGCCCGAGGTGGGACGCACCACCAGCAGTTCACGTCCGGGCCGCCACGGTCCGATGATGAAGCGTCGCTCGCGCCGCGCCAACAGCAATGGCGCGGCGAATTCGAGACGCTCGCATTCATCGATGCTGAGGCGTCGGATCGGGGTGATCCGGGATTGGGTCAACAACGGGACCGACATCGGTGGTGCGACGCTAGCCCATGAGCGTCTAGGTTCAGCATCGATGGATGAACTGCTCTGGCCCGATGGGACACCGCGGCCCGTCGCTGCGGAGTTGATGGCACTCGTCAACGCCATCGGGCCCGATGTGCTCGCCGAGCGCCAGCGCGTCGCCGAGGTGGACATCTTGACGATGGGGATCACTTTCACCGTCTACTCCGATGGAGCCAATATCGATCGGGCGTGGCCCTTTGACATCATTCCTCGCATCATCGATGGCGCCGAATGGGCGTCGATCGAGGCTGGCCTCATCCAGCGGCTCACGGCCCTCAATCTGTTCATCGACGACCTCTACAACGAACAGCGCGTCATCGCGGATGGGGTGCTGCCGCGCGAGGTGCTCGAGGGAAGCGAGAACTTCCGGCCCCAGTGCCGCGGCCTGCATCCGCCACTTGGGATCTGGGCCCATAT
>SKFX01000246.1 GCA_007117775.1 Ilumatobacteraceae bacterium | reverse complement strand
GTCGTCTCGTTCATCGTCTGCGTGACCTCATTCCCGTCGGCCTCGCCGATGCCATCGCCGCCCAGTCGGATCGCGATGACACGCGCCGCGATGACACGCGCCGCGATGACACGGCGCGCGCTGAGATGCGCGCGCTGGTGGCAGAGTTGCGCGACGCCCTCGCGTTGGTGGACCACCGGGTCCATCGCGATGTAGCGCGCCTCGCGGCGATCGCCGATGAGTTGGTGCCGAGCAGCGTCTGGATCGTCGGCGGTGACGGCTGGGCCTATGACATCGGCTTCGGTGGCCTCGACCATGTGCTGTCGACCGGGCGCAATGTGAACATCCTGGTCCTCGACACCGAGGTCTACTCCAATACCGGTGGCCAGGTCTCCAAGGCCACACCGATGGGTGCGGTTGCCAAGTTCGCGACCGGCGGCAAAGGAATCGGCAAGAAGGACCTCGGGGCCGTGGCGCGCTCGTATGGCAATGTCTATGTGGCCCAGGTCGCCATGGGCGGCAGTGATGTGCAGGTGGTCAAGGCGCTGGCTGAGGCCGATGCCTGGGAGGGGCCGTCATTGGTCATCGCGTACTCGACCTGTATCGCACATGGGATCGATATGGCCACCTCCATGGCGCATCAGCGCGATGCGGTCCGCAGCGGCTACTGGCCGCTGTATCGATACCGACCGGGAACCGAGGAGTCCGAGACCCCGTTCCAGTTGGACTCGGCCGCACCGTCGATCCCGCTGCGCGACTTCATCGACTCCGAGGCCCGCTTCGCCATGCTCAAGCGCAGTGATCCCGAGCGCGCCTCGGCGCTCTTGGACCTTGCGCAACGCTCCATCGATGAGCGCTGGCGCTATTACGAACAGCTGTCGGGGATCCAACGGACCCTGCAGACCCACGATGGTTCCAGTGACGGTGACCGAGCGGACGAGGAGAGCCCCTGATGGCCGAGTTGATGTGCACCTGGTTGGGCCTCGAGCTCGCGTCACCGATCGTGGCCTCATCGGGGCCACTCACCCATGACCCCGATCTCATCAGCCGCCTCGTCGATGCCGGAGCCGCCGCGGTGATCCTGCCATCGCTGTTCGAAGAGCAGGTCGAACATGAAGCCGACGAACTCGAACGTCTCTACAGCATGCACTCCGATGCCAATGTGGAGGCGGCGTCGTTCTTCCCGGAGGTGCCCGGTTATGAGTCGGTGGTCGATCTCGCCCTCGCATTGGTGGAGCGCACCAAGGCCCGTGTCGAGGTGCCGGTGGTGGCCAGTGTCAACGGCACCCATCCGGGTGGGTGGGTCCGCTACGCGAAGCTGCTCGTGGACGCCGGAGCCGATGCGATCGAGCTGAACATGTACACCGTCGCCGCCGATCCGATGCGCACCGCCGCGCAGATCGAATCCGATCAGATCGCCCTCGTCGAGTCGTTGGTGCACACGATCTCGGTGCCGATCAATGTGAAGTTGTCGCCCTATTACACCTCCGTCGGCGCGTTCGCGGTCGCGCTCGAGGCCGCCGGGGCCCACGGGGTGTCGTTCTTCAACCGCTTCTACCAACCCGATCTCGACCTCGACACCCTCGAGGTGGCGTCCGCGCTGGCGCTGTCGACCTCTGATGAGTTGCGTCTGCCGCTGCGCTGGCTGGGCCTGTTGCGCCAGCATCTCCACATCTCGATGGCAGCCACCACCGGGGTGCACTCGGGCCACGATGTCGCCAAGGTCATCCTGGCCGGTGCCGATGTGGCCATGACCACCTCAGCGGTGCTGCGACGCGGGCCCGAACACATCGCGACGATGCTGCGCGAGCTGTCTGGGTGGATGGACGAACATGAGTACACCTCGGTGGGACAGATGCGCGGGGCGGTCTCGAGTGCAACGATCGATGATCCCGAGGCGTTCGAGCGGGCCAACTACATCGGTGCGCTGGCGCGCTATACGTCGAACTTCTTGAACCGGCGCTGACTCGACGCCGTGGTGGGCCCTCAGCGGGTGCCGGCGCGCCGATACAGCCGTGTCGCGAGCGGCGCGAACACCGAGATCAGCACCACCACCCAGATCAAGGTGTAGGCGATCGGATGCTGCAGCGGCCATGAGGTCGGCTCGGGGGTGCCGTCGGGGATATTGCCGAAGAGTTGTCGGCTGGCCTGGGTGATCGCCGAGATCGGATTCCACTCCGCGATCGGTCGCAGTACGCCCGGGAGGCTGTCGGAGGGCACGAAGGTGTTGGCGATGAAGGTCACCGGGAACAGCACCAGGAACGCGGCGTTGTTGACCACCTCGGGGGTGGGCACCAACAGTCCGACACAGGCCATCACCCAGGAGAAGGCATAGGCGAACAGCAATAACAGGCCGAAGGCGATGGTGGCATCGAGGAATGAGCCGCGGATCCGCCATCCGACGAGCAACCCGGCGATCGACATGATGAAGATCGATGTCGCGTTGTAGATCACATCGCTGGCGGTCCGGCCGGCCACGACTGCCACCCGTGACATCGGCAGTGACCGGAACCGGTTGATGAGACCCTTCTGCATATCTTCGGCGAGACCGGCACCGGTGAAGGTGGAGCCGAAGATGACCGTCTGGGCGAAGATGCCTGCGATCAGGAACTCGCGGTAGTCGCCGCCCGGAATATCGATCGATCCACCGAAGACATAGGCGAACAGCACCACGAACATCAACGGCTG
>SKFX01000036.1 GCA_007117775.1 Ilumatobacteraceae bacterium | reverse complement strand
TGATTGCTGCCCATCCGGCACCGCAGGCCTCGGCCAACGGTGCGCGCTCAGAGGGCCAGTCCGACTGGTGCACACTCGCGCCCTCGATCACGATGATGCCTGCCCCGCCCTCGGCGCGTCGGCGGTAGTAGGCGACGTGGCGATCGGTCAGGGAGCGGTCGTCATCTCCGAGGTTCGTGACATGGGGCCCGAACATGACCCGGTTCGCTGCGGTCACGCCGCCGAGATCGATGGGTGTGAGCAACTCGTTCACGATGGTCACGGCGCCATCGTGTCAGACGCCGACGCGCTGATCCATTCGGTGCTCCTCGCGCCGAAGGAGCCGAGCGATATTGGACCGGTGACGTGACAGGATCAACGCGATGATGCCGAGCGTGGCCAGCATCTCCCAGTTGTCGATCCCGAGGATCACCATGCCGACGGGAACCGAGAGCACCGCCACGATCGAACCCACTGCAGCGGTGCGCGTGAGACGGGTGGCCACCCACCACAATCCGACGACGATCGGGCCGAGAATCGGGTGCACCACGGCCAGCACACCGGCTGCGGTCGCCACGCCCTTACCGCCGCGCGTTGCGCGTCCGATGGGGTAGATATGACCGATGATGGCGAGGGCGCCGAGGAGATACGCGCCGGGTCGTCCCAGCAACCACAGTCCGAGACCGGTGGCGAGCGCTCCTTTGAGTGCATCGAGGCCGAACACGACCACCCCGGCGCGCCACCCCAGGATCCGCGCCACATTCGAGGCTCCCGGATTGCCAGAACCCGATTCGGTGATCTCGATCCCGCGCCGTGCCGCCACCAGCGACGCGCTCGGGAAGGTGCCGATCAGGTAGGCAGCCACCGAGAGCGCCAGCAGGAGCCACCAGGGTTGCCACCACGACGACGACGAAGCCTGCAGCGATGCACCGACATCGGACGCACGAATGAGGGCCAGCTCCACGGCTCGGAGTCTGTCAGATTCAGCGCGACGCGATGGTGACCGGGATGCGGCGCGCCGCGGGCTTGGAGTGGTCCATGGCCGGGCGCGGTGCCGAGGTCACCTGGGCCAATGCCTCGGCACCCTTGCCGTCGACACATTCGGGGTCGGGGCCGTCGAGGGGGAGGCCGGTGAAGAACTTGGCTGCCATACAGCCACCCTGACAGGCGTCGAACTGACCACAGGACGCGCAGGCACCGGCGGACTGCGGTTCGCGTAGGCCGAGGAACAGTCCACTGTCACGCCAGACCCGGGCGAAGCCACCGGCATCGCGCACCGATCCGGCCTTGAACTCGTCGTGGATCACGAATGGGCATGCGTACACATCGCCGATCGGGTCGATCAGACACACCACCCGGCCAGCACCGCACATGTTCAGCCCGGGCAGGGGATCGCCGAGGGCGTTGAGGTGGAAGAACGAGTCACCGGTCAAGACGTGCTCACCATGGGCCAGTAACCACTCATAGATCTGACGCTGTTGTGCATTGGTCGGATGCAGCTCATGCCATGAGTCCGCACCGCGCCCCGATGGCCGCAGGCGGGTGACGCGCAGTTGCGCCCCGTAGCCATCGGCGAGCGCCTTGAACTCGTCGAGTTGGTCGACGTTATGGCGGGTGACCACCACCGAGATCTTGAATGGGCCGAAGTCCGCAGCCGCGAGATGGTCCATGGCCCGGCGTGCCATATCGAATGAGCCCGGGCCGCGCACGGCGTCGTTGGTGAGCGCATCGGTGCCATCGAGGCTGATCTGGATGTCGAGCATGTCCATCGCCGCGAGGCGCCGGGCACGTTCGGCATCGATGAATGCGCCATTCGTCGAGAACTTCACACCGATATGGCGCTCGATCGAATAATCAACCAGCTCGAAGAAATCGCGCCGGATGGTGGGCTCGCCGCCACCGATGTTGATGTAGAAGACCTTGAGTTCTGCCAACTCGTCGATGACCGCCTTGGCCTCATCGGTGGTCAGTTCGCGCGGATCGCGTCGACCCGATGACGACAGACAGTGCACACAATCGAGATTGCAGGCATAGGTCAGTTCCCAGGTCAGGCAGATGGGGGCGTCGAGGCCGCCCTTGAGTTGGTCAATCAGTCCGGTCACGCAACATCTCCGAGTTGATCAATGAGTCGATGGCACCCGAGAAGGCCTGCCATCGGGATTCGTCGACGCCGGCGGCCGTCAGGGCGGCAGCGACATCGTCATGGTCGGCGAGGGATTCCACCACCGTGAGCAGGTCGCGATGGCGCAGAAACACCAGTCGGCGGTTCTCCGAGTGATATGCGAGGGCGCCGAAGGGTTCGGGTCGAAATGACGTCCGAGGATCCACCTCGAGGCGTCGGGTCAGGACGCCGGCGTCGAGGAGCCCGGTGGATTCCCCGCTGGTCGCCTCCCCGGTCACAGCACGGTTCACGGGATCAGTAGACGCCGCACATGCCGTCGATCGAGATCTCCTCGACCAACAACTCGTCGGTGTCGCCGGCGGCCGGGGAGTGCGAGGTCTCAGCGGTGGTGGTCTCGAGATCGTGGCCGGTGGCGGTCGTGGTGGGGGTGTCGTCCATGGATTCACTCTATCCGATGTCGTCCGGGCCGTGATCGGCGGGGACGGTTGGCTACAGTCAGTCCCATACGGGCCGGGGGTCCGTCGACACCGGAGGTGGATATGAAAACCAAAGCAGCAGTGCTGTGGGA
>SKFX01000124.1 GCA_007117775.1 Ilumatobacteraceae bacterium | reverse complement strand
GCGAAGGTGCTGCCGTGCTGATTGGCCAACAGTGTGGTCGGTGCCAGCACCGCAACCTGTTTGCCGTCCTGGATGGCCTTGAATGCGGCGCGGATGGCGACCTCGGTCTTGCCGAAGCCCACATCGCCACAGAGCAGCCGGTCCATCGGCACCGCCGCTTGCATATCGGCCTTCACATCATCGATGGCGCGCTGTTGGTCGGGTGTCTCGACATAGCCGAACGATGCCTCCATCTCTGCCTGCCACGGGGTGTCGGCGCCGAAGGCGAATCCTTCGGCGTTGACCCGCTGTTGGTAGAGCAGCACGAGTTCTTGCGCGATCTCGCGGATCGCCGAGCGGACTCTGGTCCGCGTCGCAGCGAAATCGGTCCCACCGAGACGGTTCAGCGAAGGAGCCTCGCCACCGGAGTAGCGGCGCAGGCTCGCCAGCTGATCCGACGGCACGTACAGCTTGTCGTCGCCGCGATAGGCGATCAGCAGATAATCGCGCTCGACCCCACCGATCGAGCGTGTCACCATCGCCTCATAGCGACCGACACCGTGGTGCTCGTGCACCACGTAATTGCCGGGTTGGAGGTCATCGAAGTTGTCGGCCGACACCCGTGGGCGTGCCCGCGCCCGTCGATGCGCGCGCCGTCGGCCGGTGAGATCGGCTTCGGCCAGCAGCGCGACGCGGGCAGTGGGCAGGATGCAGCCCCGGCTGATCGGTGCGGTCACGATCCAGCCGCCCGGTCGCACCACATCGTCGGGTCGTTCGGTGACCATGAGATCGACACCGGCATCGATCAGCAATTGGGATAGCCGCGCCCTCGAGGAGTCCTGATCCGCTGCGACCACGACCCGGTATCCATCGGCGATCAGCGAGGTGATCCGGGTGATCGTCTCATCGGCCGATCCGAGCGCCGGTGGCCATCCGCTGACCGCCACCGCACTGCGATCGACGCCCTGATCTGAACCGGAGTCGATGATGGCTGAATCGACGCTCCAGATGCCGTGGTCGGTGGTCGCGGCGTTGTGGGCGAGGAGTCGATCGACGTCGACGTGCAGCGAGGGGAACTCGCGCTCTGGGTCGCGGGCCCAGGTGGACGCAAGGGTTCGGGCAAGATCCGCCTCCTCGGCCAACAGATCCCGAGCCCGGTCGCGCAGCCGTCGCGGTTCGATCAGGACCACCTTGGCGTCGTCGCCGAGCAGTTCTGTCACCAGACGTTCATCGGCGACCAGCCACGGAAGCCACGACTCCATCCCATCGAAGGCGATGCCCTCGGCGATGCGCTCGAAATGTTCGCGCGCCCAGGGTTCCGACGCGACGAGTCCACGCGCCCGGTCGCGCAGCGCGTCGTCGATGCGCAGTTCGCGCGCCGGGAAGATCCGCACCATATCGAGGTCATCGCTTGAGCGCTGGTCGGCCACGGAGAACGCTGTCAGGCGATCCACCTCGTCGCCCCACAGATCGATGCGGATCGGATGGTCGGCGGTCGAGGGGTAGACATCGACGATGGCGCCGCGCTGGGAGAACTCACCGCGATGTTCCACCAGTGGTTCGCGCCGGTAGCCGAAGGCGGCCAGTCGGCCGATGAGTTCGTCGGAGTCGACCGATTCGCCACGGCGGATCGTGATCGGTGCGATGCGGTCGGCATCGGGGACGAGGCGCTGCAACAGCGCTCGCGCGCCGGCGACGATGACGGCGGGGCAGCGCTCAGGGTCTCGTAGTCGCCAGAGCAACTCACAGCGACGCCCCATGGTCTCCACCGTCGGCGACACCCGCTCGAAGGGCAGGGTCTCCCAGGCCGGGAACAGCGCCACCTCATCGCCCAAGAAGACCTCGAGATCCTCGGCGAGCTGGGCGGCCATGGTGCCCGTCGGGCATGCCACCAACAGTGGCCGTCGCGCCGATGTGTGGCTCAGGGCCGCGATCGAGATCGGTCGGGCCACCTCCGCAATGCCGAGCACGGCGTCGGGATCGCCGAGGGCGCGCATCAGCGCCGGTTCATCTCGCAGGGCGGTGGCGAGGCCGCGCAGCATCGGCTCAGCACCTCTCGCGTGGACCGGTTCGGTGGTGCTCGTCATCGGGCGTTGTGGATCTGAGCGGCGGTATCGACACCGCGCTCGATCATGGTTTCGATCGCATCGGCGGCTTCGCTGACAGCATGGTCGAACACCGCTTGGTCGCGGCCGGAGATCTTGGTCAGCACATGGCTGGCACCGCGTTCTTTGGACGGTGGCTTGCCCACGCCGATGCGGATCCGCAGATAGTCCTGGGTGCTGATCTGCCCGGTGATGCTGCGCAGGCCGTTATGGCCGGCGAGACCACCGCCGCGTTTGACGCGCACGACGCCGGGCTCGAGATCGAGTTCGTCATGCACCACCACCAGTCGTTCAGGATCGTCGATTCGGTAGCGGCGGGCGAGAGCCGATACAGCGCGTCCGGATTCGTTCATGTACGTCACCGGCACCGCGATCGCCACGCGCTGGTCGCCGAGGCGGATCTCTGCGGCCATCGCGTGGTCCTTGCCGGCCTTCAGTGTCGCCGCGCGGCGCGATGCCAATTCCTCGATGGCCGCCTGGCCGACGTTGTGACGCGTATTGCGGTACTGCTCACCCGGATTGCCGAGGCCCACCACCAGCCAGTCCACGACCGGGTCACGGTCATCGGCACCCCGTGAGCGTCGT
>SKFX01000127.1 GCA_007117775.1 Ilumatobacteraceae bacterium | reverse complement strand
GATCGTCCGCGTCGAGAGGGAGGCCAGCGCCGCGGCGACGATGTCGAAGACCAGCAGCCGACAACGTCACTGTGAAGCAGCCACTCAGCAGGTATCAGGCCAGACGAATCACGATGGCCACCGTCGTCGACGACTGCCGTTTCACGAACGACCGCGCGGCGCCCAACACTTCGATCAACGTGACCTGCCATCGGTACTTGCGTTTGATCGCTGCGATGATCCGGTCAGCTTCGGCGCCCTGCAGGACCTCGGCGTCACCACGCCACAGCGGAGCACCGTCTGCAACGGCGCCTCGGCTGGTGCAGGGCTGCAACGTCACCTCCGGAAAGTTTCTGATCCGCTTCACCTTGCCCGACGACGCCTCCGTCGTGAACCCGACGGTGCCATCATCGAGAGCTGCAATCCACACCGGCGTCGTCACCCACGAGCCATCGCGCTTCTGAGAGGCCAGCAAGACGTACCGCTCAGCCCCGACCTCATCAGCACTCGACATGACCCGACCATACCAATGCGCGTCGACGGCGCCCGGGACGGGACTCGAACCCGTACTCCCTTGCGGGAGGGGGGTGAAGCCCTGTATTTCCGTCCTTGTGCGTCCGTAGTCGTCCACTGAGTCCAACCAGTCCAAGCCGCCGTCCGCATCAGTCCACTGAGTCCAGTTCTGTACGCGTCAGTCCGATGCACCTTGTGTGCACCTCGGCGAGGCGGTGAACGGGTGATGAGGCCGGCGTCAGCCCGCGGCGCGAACCACGGCGCGACCGTCCCGGACGAGCTCGGCGATCGAGCGATCCTCGCTCAGGCTGTCACCAACCCCGACGACGAACTCCTTGCCAACCGCTGCAGTGAGACGCTCCAGGGTCTCCAACGTTGGCCGGTTGATCTCTGTGCACTTCATTCGTGATGACCCGTCAACAGCTTGCGGCAGGGGGGTCGAGCCTTACTTCCTCATTGACAGGAGTTGGGGCAGGGAACCAGTAGTCGCAGCGTAACTTTTGCGTTACGCTCTCGCCCATGAGCAGGGTGACCCGCACCGGAGCCGAGAGGTACCTCGCCGAGCGCGCCGACGCACCCGAGTTCGCACACGGGTACGACGCGGCTCGGCGACGCATCGACCAGATCGACCGCCTGGTGCAGGCGCTCGACGAGAGACGTGAAGTACTCGGGATGACCAAAGCCGAGCTCGCCCGGCGCGCCGACCTCGCGCCCGAGGCCGTGCGCAGGTTGTTCAGTGCCGACAGTCCGAACCCGACGATCAGCACCCTCACCGCACTCGCCGACACCTTGGGCTTGGAGTTGGTACCGCGCCAGCGAAGCGCGAGTTGACGATCTACTCCAACACCGTCCGCCGACGCTCGAACTCTGCCTTCAGCCCCAACACCCTCCGATAGTCCCTCGGATTGGCAGCGGACCGCTTCGGTTTCGAGAGTCCACCGATCACGACGATCGAGGAACCTCCGAGATCCCCTGCATCACGTTCCAGGACACAGAACAAACGGTGATTCAGGCCCCCACCCTGCACCCGAACTTCGAACAGGCCCGCCATAGCGCCATGCATGGCCTCCCACTTCCCGCCACCGGAGAACGCAGGCGGTGGTGCCTCCGCCACGGCGTCGAGCGCAGCCACCATTTCGGCGAGCACCTTGATCGGGAGCCCGTCCATGAACTCCTGCGCCGGGACCGAGCGACCCGGATCGTCAGATTGATGTCGCTGAAAGAAGTGGATCAACCACGGTTCAGAGGCCATGCATGCACCGCACCCTGACGAACGACGAGGCCTCCACTACGCGCGATCGACTCGCCATCAACGTGAAACTACGCCGCATGTGTCACGTTCTGTGACCTCGACGCAACGAGGAGCCGATGAACGTCATGGCGGGCCTGCTCCTTCGGTAACTCCGACCCGCCTGCGGTGCCCGGGACGGGACTCGAACCCGTACTCCCTTGCGGGAAGGGGGGTTTAAGCCCCCCGCGTCTGCCAGTTTCGCCACCCGGGCCGGTTGCATGCCAGCACCCGATCACGGTACTTGACCTCAGGCAGCGTCCCTCACCGCGATCGCTGTCTCGAGCGCCTCCCACAATTCATTTCGGAGACGATCCGCCTCGGGTGCAACGAATCCGTTCGAGACCACCACACCCTCGATCAGATCGGCGAGCACCGCAGAGACCGGACGGTCGCGAACCCGCACCGCCACCACGGCCGAGCCGTCGCGCCGGCGGATCGAACGATCGACGCCGACGAGACGCGGCGGGGAGCGGAATCCGGGAACCACCAGGCCGCGCCGACGGGCCTCACCCGACAGGGTGCGGGCCGCTGAGGCGAAGTCGAAGGTGGTCGCCGGAGTCATGGCATCAGTATGACGAGGGGGTCTGACATCGGATCCCCGAACCCGACGGCGTCTCCCCCGGGCCCACGGACGCACTCAGTAGTGTGGGCCCATGGAGGCAGCGGGCGTCGACCAACTCAGCCCAACCCAACAGCGCACCCTCGAGGTCCTGCGGCGCCGCGGCGACCCGATCACCTTCGATCCCGACGTGATCGCTGATCTGACCACTCAGGTCAACGACGCGCTCGAACACTTCGCTGAGCGCATCCCCACCGAGATCCGCGCCGCAGCCGGGGACCGAGCGGTGCTCTTCGTCAACAAGGGGCTGCTGTGGAGGATCCTCGGCTGTGAAGCCAACGCGCTC
>SKFX01000011.1 GCA_007117775.1 Ilumatobacteraceae bacterium | reverse complement strand
CGCTGGGGCAGTTCGATGCGTGCCACATACCCGCGATCGAACTCCGCTGCGTCGATCACGACGAACTCAGTGCTCGCCGCACCGAGGTCATGGACGAGGCCCACCAGCCAGCCATCGTCCTCGGCACCGGAGTGATCGACGCGTGGCACGAATACCGCTTCGCCACCACAGCGGCCCGGACCGTGATCGAACACCTGTCGTTCACCGGTCACGAGATCATGTTTGATCGTCGGCCATCCGGCGCTGTCGTCCATCGACGGCGCTGCGGTGTAGCCATAGCGATACGGCTTGGAATTGAGGGCGTCGGGGACGCGCGGGAACTCATTGGAGGTGTCGTCGACCACGCTCACCGAGGCCGAGGCGGTCACCGGATTGACCACCCAGCGCTCGAGGCGGGCCATGGTGGACTCGAACGGGCCACGCAGTTCCCGGTTGAACATCGAGTCATACACGCACAGGTCGATCACCACCGTGCCGTCATCGGCGTCATAGGCGTTCAGCGGATGGTACGAGTAGCACAGCGGCACCTCCACCCACACGATCTGGGATGCGAGCGCGTCGGCATCGACACCGGCCTCGACGGCATCGCGCGGCACCAACCCGACGCGGTTGCCGTACTCAGGATTCCAGCGGAACGGGAACCGACCGGCGATGGCGAGATCGATATCGACGGTGACCGGCTGGTCATAGACCACCGCATAGCGACCGGTGAGCGACATATCGTGCAGCATCGTCATGCCGCCGAGCGCGATGTCCACGGCGCGTCGCACCCGGCCGTCGGTGCCGATGATCACGTACTGCACATGGTCCAGCCACTGCGCCCACGCGTACACCATGGCGTGCATCTCACCGGTATCGGGGTCGATCTTGGGATGGGCGGTGAACGCCCCGGGAAGGGTGCCACCGAAATCGTTCCGACACAGCGAGTCGAGCTCATATCCCAACTCGACCGGCGTGCCGCCGGCCTCGACGATGGCCCAGGTGGTGCCGGCGAAGCCGACCACATTGGTATTGGGTCCGAGCGCCGATCCGGTCCAGTTCGGGCCCTCGAGATCGGCGACACCGAGCGCTGCGGCGACCTGGGGTGAGCCGACATAGCGGTTGCGATACCACTCGGCGCGACCATCGCGCAGACGCAGGCCGTGCACCATGCCGTCGCCGACGAACCAGTGATGGGTGGCACCGTCGACCGTCGAGATCGGATTGGGGCCGTTGCGCAGATAGCGGCCCACCAACTCGGTCGGTACCTCCCCCTCGATCGCCAGATCCCAGGCGGTGATCTCGTCGGTCACCGGCGCATAGTTGCCCTCCAGATACCGCGAGCTCGCCGTCGAACGCTCTGTCGATGTGCCCTTGTCGATATCGGTCATCTCATCCCCAATCCAGTGCGCCGTCCCGGCTGATCCGTGACAGCAACGATGACGACATCATCCACGTCATCATCGATGTCACCGTGCACCTCGGCTCAGTCTCACAGCAGCACCCGACACGGTCAAGGGTCGGCGCGCCGCGCCGGTGGGGGCGAAGATGGTCAGCTCAAGCGGTCGAGCTGCAGCTGATACCAGACCCGAGACCGAGGACACTCCGGAGCACCGGGGACCTCGTCGGCATCGATCAACACGCTGGCCGCCAGACCGCTCAGCGACGTCGAACCGTCGATCTGGACCGAACCCTCATCGGCATACAGGTTCATCACGACCTGAGCGTTACGGGGCTCAGCACCACACGGGCCGACCAATGACTGATCGGTACTGGTCCCGAACAGCTGGCCGCCGACCACATCGAAGCTGATCCGGACCAGACCGGGCGCGTCCAGCACCACCGATCCACCCGGCTGGGAGATCGCCGCCTGGCCGAGGGTGGGGGGAGCGCCGCAGAAATCGAATCCGACACAACTGACCTGAGTCAGCAATGGCGCATAGTTCCCCGAGATCGCGCTGAGGGCCAGATTCGGTTCGATCAACAGTGGGAACGGGCTGTCAAGATTCTCGATCGCCGCTTTGAGGTCGTCGAGTTCGGCCTCGATCGCGTCGCGCTGTTGGGTGAGTTCCTCGATCTCAGCCGCCGAGCGCTCCTGATCGGCGAGCGCCTCATCGAGGTCGGCCTGGATCTGATCGCGCTCAGCCGTCAGATCGTTGATCTCGGTGCGCGTCGTGGTCTGCAACTCGACCAGTTCGGCCTCCGCGGCCGTGGCACGTTCGGTCAACAGTGCTGCCTCCTCAGCGGTCAGATCCGCCGAATCGCGGGCATCGTCGGCGCGCAAGAGTCCCCAGACGGTGCCGCCGATCCCGAGCAGGGTCAGCACGCTCAGGATCGCAACGATCGTCTTGGCGCTCGATGACCACGTCGGTTCCTCGTCATCACCGTCGATCTCAGACACTGCGCCCGTCGTCTGGTCCCATGCCGGGTCCGGGTTCAGGTCATAGCGCGGATCACTGCCGACGGGCGGCACCGCTCCGGTCTGGGCCGGTGATGGCGGAACCGGCGGAATGGGCCCGGTGGGTGGTGGTGGCGGCGGTGGCGGGGTGCTGTCCGACATGACCCCACCCTAGGCCATGACCGCGATCACCATCGCCGGTCGTTCGGGCCGTCGCCACCGCGTTGACACCGACGAGGACCCGGCTCAGTTGCCGGTACGGCGGTTGTAGTCGTCGATCATCGCGTCGGCATCGGCTTTCGCGGCGCGCAGCGCGATACGGGGCTCAACACTGCG
>SKFX01000023.1 GCA_007117775.1 Ilumatobacteraceae bacterium | reverse complement strand
CGAGGCCTCGCGTATCGGGTCGGCCTCGATGCCATCGTCGATCACGATGACGTGCTCGAGGCGGTCCACCAGCCTCCGTCAACCACGAGGGCGTATTTCCGCGGCCGCTGTCTCGAGCGTTACCGCTCCGAGATCGTCGCAGCGAACTGGGATTCGATCGTATTCGATATCGGCAGCGAGCCTCTGCGGCGAGTTCCGATGATGGAACCCCTGCGCGGCACACAGGCCCATGTGGGTACATTGATCGACGAATCGGCGACCGCAGCAGCGCTGCTCGAGGCCCTGGGCAGCGACTGACTGCGCAGCCGACCACGACGTAGCATCCATGACAGCACCCACGGGAGGATCGATGGCAGAGCGCACACACAAGTCGAAACAGCCGGCAGATCGATCTGGCGAGGTCGACGACACCGAGATCGCATCGAAACCGAGCGACTCCGGCGAGCGCCTGAAGGCCGAGCTCGATGACCTGCTCGACGAGATCGACGATGTCTTGGAATCCAACGCAGAGGAGTTCGTCAAGTCCTACGTGCAAAAAGGTGGTCAGTGACTCGTGGCGATGCCGTGGTTCTCACCCGGAGATGATCCGGGTCCCAACTTCCCGCGTCTGCTCGAGGCGATGGGATTGAACGCGACGCAGGTCGGCCCGGGAGAGATCGAGGTTCCGCACGCCACCACCTGTGTGGCGCTCACCTATGCCGATGGTGTGGTCATGGCCGGTGACCGGCGGGCGACCTCAGGACATCTGATCGCCCATCGGACCATGGAGAAGGTCGTGCCCGCAGACCGCTACAGCGGTGTGGCCATCGCAGGTGCAGCTGGTCCTGCGATGGAGATGATCCGCCTCTTCCAGTTGCAACTCGAGCATTACGAGAAGGTTGAGGGCAATCCGATCAGCCTCGAGGGCAAGGCGAATCAGCTCTCAAGCATGGTGCGGAGCAACCTCGGCGCAGCACTGCAGGGCATGGTCGTGATTCCGCTCTTCGCTGGATACGACACCCATCGCGGGCTCGGACGCCTCTACTCCTATGACGTCACCGGTGGCCGCTACGAGGAGAAGTCCTATGTGGCCACCGGGTCGGGCAGCTTGCACGCCGGCACCGTGATCAAAGTCGGCTATCGGCCGGAGATGACCAGAGACGAGGCCGTTGCGTTGGCGGCGAGATCACTCTGGGAGGCAGCCGACGCCGATTCCGCCACCGGTGGTCCCGATGCGCTGCGAGGTATCTACCCGGTGGTCGCCTCGATCACCGCCGAGGGATGGAATCGGCTCGAAGACGACGAACTCGCAGCGCTCTACCGCACGATCGTCGACGAGGTCAGTTCGGTGACCGGGACCTCGGGCACAGGCACTGAAGCTGGAGGTGCGTCATGAGCATGCCGTTCTACGTACCACCCGAACAGATGATGAAGGACCGTGCCGACTATGCGCGCAAGGGCATCGCCCGCGGTCGCGCCCTGGTGGGTCTGCGCTATGTGGACGGCATCGCATTGGTGGCCGAGAATCCATCGGAGACGCTGCGCAAAATCTCAGAGATCTACGACCGGATCGCATTCGCCGGGGTCGGCAAATACAACGAGTTCGACCAGTTGCGCGTCGCGGGAGTACGTGCCGCGGATCTGAAGGGCTTCCAGTTCTCCCGTGATGACGTGGATGCTCGCAGCCTCGCCAATGAATACGCTCGGTTCCTCGGCCAGACCTTCACCCATGAGATGAAGCCCATGGAAGTGGAGATCCTCGTCGCCGAAGTGGGTGAGGACGCGACAGACGACCAGATGTTCCACATCCTCTATGACGGGACGATGTTCGATCAGCGCGATCATGCGGCGATCGGCGGAGATTCAGAGCGCATCAACGAGGCGCTGGCGGCCTCATTCAGCGCAGCGCTGGATCGCGATGACGCAATCCGCGCTGGGGTTGAAGCCTTGAGCGCTGAGCACCAACTCGGCCCAGACGATCTCGAGGTCGCGGTGCTGTGCCGTGGTAGCGCCCGACGATGCTTTCAGCGACTCAGCGTCGCCGATCTCACCGTGATCCTGAACGCGTGAGACCTCGCCCAGTGGGCTGATCGACGTATTAGCCTGACCCGGTGGGATCAGTTGACCTGAACAGCGATCTCGGTGAGTCCTATGGGGTGTGGACCCTCGGCGATGACGAGGCCATGCTCGCCGTAGTGAGCAGTGCCAACGTGGCGTGCGGCTTCCACGCCGGGGACCCGACGACGTTGCGGGCCGTCTGCCGGGCCGCAGCAGCGCGAGAGGTGACCATCGGTGCGCAGGTGAGCTTTCCAGACCTGCTCGGATTCGGCCGACGGCATCTCAGCATCGAACCAGACGCCCTCGAAGATCTCGTGCTCTACCAAATCGGTGCCCTCGATGGGATCGCCCGTGCTGCGGGCACGCGGGTCAGTTACGTGAAACCCCATGGTGCGCTCTACCACGCGGCTCATGGCGATGCGGCTCAGGCCAAGGCAATCGTTGACGCGGCACATTCGTACCGTGATGATCTCGCGATCCTGGGCCTCCCGGACTCCGAGTTGCTCGCTGCTGCGGACCGTGGAGGATTGAACCCAGTGGCTGAAGCCTTTGCTGACCGGTCCTATCGACGCGATGGATCTCTGGTCCCGCGCTCAGAGCCCGGAGCGGTGCTGAACGATCCCGAGCTGATCGCAGCACGAGTCCTGCATCTCATCGAACGCCACGAGGTCATCGCCATCGATGGCGCGCGAATCCCACTTCGCGCCGAGTCGATCTGCATCCACAGCGATACCGACAGGGCGGTCGAGATCGCGGTTGCGGTCCGTTCGATCCTGATCCACGCGGGAGTCTCGATCTCCTCATTTGCTGGTCGTGGCTGAGATCTGCTCCCTCGGTTCTCGCGCGCTGCTCATCAGCGATCATGCGGTGTCTTCGGCTCGACTGGCGCGTCGTATCGAGGCGCTCGGCTTGGCCGGGCTGTGTGAGATCGTCCCTGCGGCGACCACGACGACGATCACCTTCGAGACAACCGAGTGGCGGGACGCAGCGCGCGGCCTGCTCATCACACGGCTCGCTGAGCAATATGATGCCGGTGCGCAAGATTCCACCGCGCCCGATAGCGATCGGCTGGTGGAACTGCGTTGTCGATTCGATGGGCCCGATCTCGCCGAGGTGGGAGATGCGACCGGGCTTGGAATCGATGGGGTGGTCGAGATGCTCACCACAGCACGACTGCAGGTGGCCTTCTGTGGGTTCAGTCCCGGTTTCGCATATCTCGATGGCCTGCCCGAAGAACTCCATCTGCCACGACGCTCGACACCGCGCGCCCGCGTCGAGGCGGGTTCGGTGGCGATCGCCTCGCACTATGCCGCCGTGTATCCGGCAGCGTCTCCGGGTGGATGGCACCTGCTGGGCTCCACCGAGGCGGCGGTATGGCGTATCGATCGCGAACCGCCTGCCCTGCTGCGGCCGGGAACCGTCGTGCGATTGATCGATGCCGACGATGAGCCCAGACCTCGCTCCCAATGGGTGAGATGACTCGTTCAGCAGCGCTCGTGATCGAAGACGCCGGCTGGCTGACGACGCTCCAGGATCGCGGCCGACGCGGATATGCGGTACTCGGTGTGCCCGGCGGGGGTCCCGTCGATCCCACACTCGCCGGTTCCGTCAATCGCAGTATCGGCAATGACCACGGAGCAGTGCTGCTTGAGACAGCGGGCGGCCTCGTGGTCCGGGCCGAGTCCGAGATGACGGTGGCATGCAGCGCCCACCTCGCTCCGATGGTGCTGCGAGCAGGCCAACGACTGCGCGTCGAGCACCCGAAGGATCGCAATTTCGAATATCTGGCCGTCGCCGGTGGTCTGCGGGTGGACACGGTGTTGGGTTCATCGAGCCACGACACCCTCAGCGGTATCGGCCCGGCGCGCCTCGAGCCGGGAGTGCGATTGGAGGCGGGGCGCATTCTGGGCCCGTTCATCTCTGTCGACCACCTGCCCGGCCCGGCCCGACCCACCGACACGGTCCATATCTGGCCGGGGCCGCATCTGGGAATGTTCCCACCTGGGACCTTCGAGCGTTTCTGTACCGCATCGTGGCAGGTCCAGGCTCCGGTGAATCGGATCGCAACGCGCCTGTGCGCCGAGGCGCACCAGGGGGTGGAGCGGCTCGATCCCACAGAACTCGAGAGCATCGGGCTGGTCTTGGGGGCGGTGCAACTGCATCCTGATGGCGCTGCCATGATGATGTCGGCCGATCATCCGACCACCGGCGGCTATCCGGTCATCGGCATCGTCGAGCACGCGGATGTCGGGATGGTTGCCCAGATTCGACCCGGTGAATCCGTTCGATTCGTGGCGGTGGGTGCCGAGCGCAACTGCTGAGACGAGTCGTGCCGGTACCATGCGCAGATGGACCGCCGGATCTACGGGCTCGAAAACGAGTACGGGATCACCTGCACCCTGCGGGGCCAGCGCCGACTCAGCCCCGATGAGGTCGCTCGCTACCTCTTTCGCAGGGTGGTGTCGTGGGGACGGTCCTCCAATGTGTTCTTGCAGAACGGTGCACGGCTCTATCTCGATGTCGGCTCCCATCCCGAATACGCGACTCCGGAGTGCGATTCGGTCTATGACGTGGTGGTCCATGACAAAGCAGGGGAGCGCATCTTGGAGTCCCTGGTGCGATCAGCCGAGGAACGCCTCGCTGAGGAGTCGATCCGCGGCACGATCTATCTGTTCAAGAACAACACTGATTCGGCGGGCAACTCCTATGGTTGTCACGAGAACTATCTGACCCGACGCCACGATGATCTCGGGTACTACGCCGAGGTCCTGATCCCGTTCTTCGTGAGCCGCCAGATCTACACCGGTGCCGGCAAAGTCCTGCAGACCGCCCGCGGCGCCGCCTATTCGATCGCGCAACGTGCCGAGCACATCTGGGAGGGTGTGTCATCGGCGACGACGCGCAGTCGGCCGATCATCAACACCCGCGATGAGCCCCACGCCGACGCGGAGCGCTACCGGCGGCTGCATGTCATCGTCGGAGACTCGAATATGAGCGAATACACCACGTTCGTCAAAGTCGGCGCAGCTGCGTGCATGCTCCGCATGCTCGAGGACCCCAACGTGGTGCTGCGCGATCTGACACTGGAGAATCCGATCCGAGCGATTCGCGAGATCAGCCATGACATCACCTGCCGACGCACGGTGCGGCTCGCGAACGGACGTGAACTCAGCGCTCTCGACATCCAGCGCGAATACCTCGATCGTGCCCTGCGATATCGCGATACCGCCGGGTTCACCGACCTCGAGAACCGGGCGCTCGAGATGTGGGAACACTGCATCACGACCATCGAGGATGATCCACTCAAGCTGGACCGAGAAGTTGACTGGGTGATCAAATATCGCCTCATCGAGGCGTTCCGCGAACGTCACGGCCTCGAACTCTCAGACGCACGTGTACAACTGCTCGATCTCCAGTATCACGACGTCTGCCAGGACCGCAGTCCGTTCTACAAACTCCAACAGCACGGCCATATCGAGCGGATCTGCACCGATATCGATATCGACACCGCGACCGATCGGCCTCCACAATCGACACGCGCCCGCCTGCGCGGGGACTTCGTGCGGCGGGCCAAGGAGCGTCGCCGGGATTACACGGTGGACTGGGTGCATCTCAAACTCAACGATCAGGCCCAACGGACCGTGTTATGCAAGGACCCGTTCAAGAGTCGAGATGAGCGAGTCGAGAAGCTGATCGAATCGCTATGACCCAGCACGCGGATCGCCGGGCAGATCAGTCACTGCCGAGTCACACCGACGCTGTCGGGGAGCCGCCAGACTCCAGTGTCGGCAGTGGCCGCCAGCGACCAGCGCGCGTCGTACTCGACTGGGCGGTCGTCGTCGCTGTTGCCCTGATCGTCGCGTTCGTGGTGCGGTCATTCCTGCTGGCCCATTTCGTCGTCGAGGGTTCGTCGATGTCGAGCACACTGAGCGGAGGCGACCGGGTCTTCGTGAACAAATTGAGTTATCGGATCGGTGAGCCGAATCGCGGTGACGTCGTCGTGTTGCATCAGTTCTCCGGCTCGGTCGAGCGAGACCTCATCAAACGAGTCATTGCGCTGCCCGGCGAGGAGATCGAAGTCCGCTCCTGTGAGGTCTACATCGACGGTCGTCTGCTCACCGAGCCGTATCTCGACCAGAACCTGGTGACGCCCGGGAACTGCGGCGGAGACACACCGCCGACGGTCATCGCCGATGACCACGTCTTCGTGATGGGTGACAACCGCTCGGGCTCCCAGGACAGCAGGAGCCTCGGAGCGATACCCCAATCCGAACTCGTCGGCCGGGCCTTCGTGGTGTTCTGGCCGTCGGACTCCTGGCGTTGGCTGTAGCCACCAGACCGGTCGACTGGCCAGATGGGGATCAGGGCCGGCCGAGTTCAGCAGCGAACGCGTCGACCATCACGTCGACGTGATCACTGAACACACCATCGATCCCCATGCGAATCGTCGTTCGCAGGAGATGTTCGAATTGCAGATCCCACGCGAAGGTGATCAATGAGAAGCGGTGGAAGAGCGCGATGAGGCCTCCGGACCACTCACTGTGATGCAGGTTGATCGCTCGGATCCCGTAGCGGGCGAGCTGCGCGGCGTGCATCTCTGGGCTCTGGTCGAGTCGGTTCAGTCGCGTCGAATGAACGAGGTTGATCGCACCGGCATCGTCGACCAGATCGGTCAACACCGCGAGGTCTGGATGGCACAGCCAGACCCGCTCGGCGCGATCTGGACAGCTGGTGTGCACCAAGTCGATGATCGGACGCGCCGCCGCAGCATCCTTCACATCGAGCGAGAGATCCTGATCGAGATGATGGGCCCCGAGCAGGTCGGCGAGAGAGGGGATCTGGTCGGGCAGATCGGCTCGCACGGTATCGGCGATCGCCCGGCGGCGGAGCCGACCACCCACCACACCGTCATGGTCGAGCACGACCACCCCATCTGCGGTGATCCAGGCGTCGGACTCCAGTCCCGTGGCGCCGAGCCGCACCGCAAGGGCGAACGCCTCGAGGGTGTTCTCAGGGGCGTGGGCGCGAGCGCCACGGTGGGCGAATCCGATCGGCGGGTCGAGTAACGATGGGAGGCTCTGTTGCACCGGTGATCATCTTGTCAGAACCGTAGACTGCTCGCGTGTTCAACCTCACGGGAAGTGAACTCGTGGTGATCCTGCTGGTCGCGCTGGTCGTGCTCGGTCCTGAGAAGCTCCCCGAGGCCATCCGACGCGTCGGACGGATCTACGCGGAGCTCCGCAAGATGAGCTCGGGCTTCCAAGAGGAGTTCACCTCAGCGATCCGAGAACCGTTGAACGAGGTGCGCTCGACGTCGCAGATGGTCACGCAATCGTTGGACTTCACGGCCAAGGCTCCGACGGATGAAGCTCCGACAGATGAAGCTCCGACAGATGAAGCTCCGACGAGTGATGCCGAGACCGAAGCAGCGGTCGACGATACCGATACCGGCGCCGCTGAAGCGGCCCCGTCGTCGGCCCCGATTGAGTCTCAGGCGCCGGTCGACGACGCCCCTCGCACGAATACCACTCCATCAGATGGCAGCGCGCCCACCGCAGCCGACGGGGAGCCCGATGTCGTGAGTCCTGAGCGGCCCGGGAGCGACCGATGAAACGCGGAGCAGGCTCCACACCATCGGAACAGGCCGCAGGCGCTACCGAGGGCGCCACGATGTCGCTCAACGAGCACCTCGCCGAACTGCGCAGCCGGATCATCCGTTCAGTGCTGGCGGTCGTGGTCGGTGCGGTGTTGATCATCGCCTTCTATGACCCGGTCCTCAACTTCCTGGTCGAGCCCTACCGCAGCCTCTGCGAACGGCAGCAACCCGGTTTCTGCGACGGCGAACTGTTCATCATGGACCCGATCGAGGGGCTCGCCACCAGGTTGCGCGTCGCAACTTACGGCGGAGTGCTGCTCGCCCTCCCGGTCATCTTGTGGCAGGTCTGGCGCTTCATCGTGCCGGCGCTGCATGCTCGGGAGCGTCGTTACGCGATTCCGTTCATCATCTCGTCGCTGCTGCTGTTCGCCGTCGGAGCAGTGGTGGCGTACCTCACCCTCGGCAGAGCACTCGAGTTCCTCATCTCGTGGGCGGGCGAGGATGTGGGGCAGGTCTTCCGGGTGAGCAGTTATCTCAGTCTGGCCGGCATCATGGGCGCGGCATTCGGGGTGGGTTTTCTACTCCCGGTGCTGCTGGTATTCCTCCAGTTGGTCGAGGCGGTGTCGCCGCGGCGGCTGCTCTCGAGTTGGCGATACGCCATCTTGGCCATCGTGGTGTTGGCTGCGTTCATGACGCCGTCGGGAGATCCGATCTCTCTGGCCATGCTGTCAGTGCCGATGATCACGCTGTATTTCATCGCCGTATTGATCGGCTGGTTGCTGACACGGCGTCGCACGCCGCTGCCGCCGGCGTCATGATCGGCCCACAGCGTCCGTCACCGAACGGCGCCGACAGCGCCGCAGTGGCGCTGACGGCGCTGACAGCAAGGCTCGATTTCGAACTCGATGAATTCCAGCGTGAAGCATTCGAGGCGATCGGTCACGGCTCGAACGTGATCGTCTCAGCCCCGACCGGGAGCGGCAAGACCTTGGTGGCCGAGTATGCACTCGAGTTGGCGATCGCGCGCGGTGAGCGACTGTTCTACACCGCGCCGATCAAGGCGCTCTCGAACCAGAAATTCAATGATCTGTCCGCCGAGTACGGCTCTGAGACGATCGGACTGCTCACAGGAGACCACTCGATCAGACCCGATGCACCGGTGGTGGTGATGACCACCGAGGTGCTGCGCAACATGATCTACACCGGCTCTCGACAGCTCGACGACCTGTTCGCGGTGGTGCTCGACGAGGTCCACTTCCTACAGGACCCGTATCGCGGTCCGGTCTGGGAGGAGATCATCATCCATCTCGACCGACGGGTCCAGCTGGTCTGCTTGTCAGCAACGGTCAGCAATGCCGACGAGCTCGGGGCCTGGGTGACGACACTTCGGGGCGCCACCGCAGTGATCACCGAATCCCGGCGACCTGTGGAACTCGAACAGTTGTTGATGGTGCAGAGCCGACGCGATGAACGCATCCACCTGGAGGACATCTCCGGCCTTGAGCGTTCCTCAGGCCACGATCGGGCGCCGAGGGACAAGCACCGTACAGCCGACTGGTCGACGCCCAGTCGGCTGTCGACGATCGCAGAGCTCAAAGCGCGCTCGCTGCTGCCGGCCATCGTCTTCATCTTCAGTCGCAATGGTTGTGATGAGGCCGCAGAGACCGCCCGGCGCGCCGGGGTGCGCCTGACGTCAGCGGCAGAGCGCCGCAGAATCGACCAGATCCTCGACGAGCGCCTCGCTCATCTCGACCCGACAGATCTCGTCGTGCTGGGAGCCGAGCGATTCCGAGAACGGCTGCGCAACGGTGTGGCGGCGCATCACGCCGGTCTGGTCCCGACGTTCAAAGAAGTCGTGGAGACCTGTTTCGCCGAAGGGTTGATCAAAGTCGTGTTCGCCACCGAAACCCTTGCGGTCGGTATCAATATGCCGGCTCGGACCGTGGTCATCGAACGGTTGAGCCGCTTCACCGGCGAGCACCATCGCGTGCTGTCGCCGGGGGAGTTCACCCAGCTGACGGGGCGTGCCGGCCGTCGCGGGATCGATACACGGGGCTCAGCAGTGGTCCTGTGGAATCGATTCATCGTGTTGGACCAACTCGTGGAACTGGCGACATCGACGTCGTTCCAGCTCCGATCGGTCTTCGCACCGACGTTCAACATGGCCGTGAACCTCGTTCGCACCTACGACGAGGATCGCGCCCGTGAACTCCTGGCGATGTCGTTCGCCCAATTCCAAGCAGAGCGACTCGTCGTGGAGACCGAGGCCGAGCTCCGCGACGCTCATCGCCGACGCGAGGAGCTGAGGCCTCAGACGATCAGTCCCTATGGAGATCTGCTGGACTACCGCACCAAGACCACACCGAAGGCACGCGGCCCGATCGAAGAAGCGCTGAACCGACTCAAGCTCGGAGATGTCATCGAAACCCGATTCGGCCGGGACCGCCAGACGGCTGCGGTCATCTCGACGGGCCATCGGCGCAGCGGCATGCGTATCGGGACCGTGGATGCCGACGGTCGCCACCGGACCCTGACGTCTGAGGATCTCCGTGAGGTGCCAGCCGTGGTCGGCCGGATCCGGCTTCCCTCGAATCGCAACGCACGCGATCGGCAGTTCCGACGCGATATCGCCGCCCGTCTGCGCCGCACGCGTCTACGCCGCGGCACCCGCATCGCCGGTACCGGTGGTGGT
>SKFX01000094.1 GCA_007117775.1 Ilumatobacteraceae bacterium | reverse complement strand
GTGACGTCAGATGACGGTGCGGAACAACTCGAGTGTCCGCTCCCAGGCCACCGCAGCGCAGTCGGCGTCATAGACCTCGGGACGGGAGTCGTTGAAGAACGCGTGATGGGCCCCGGCATGGATGTGCAAGGTGGCGTCCTTGCCGAGACCGCGCAGGGTGGCCTCGAGTTCACGGGTCGGCTCGGGCCCGAAGAACTCGTCGAACTCGGCGTATTCACCGACCACGGTCGCGCTCAGCGCCGAATAGTCGGGTTGTGCCGTCGGCCATGGGATCAAGCCGTAATAGGGCGCGGCTGCCGCGATCGCATCGGGACGATGGCATGCCAGCACCAGCGCCAACCCACCGCCCATGCAGTATCCGGTGACGCCGACCGTCTCGCGGCCGGTGCGGTCACGCAGCACCTCGACCGCCCCGGACAGATCGCGTGCCGCTCGCTCGATATTGAGCGCCATCATCAGCTTGCCGGCACCATCGGGTTCGGTCGATGACTCGCCATGGTAGAGATCGGGTGCGATCGCGCAGAACCCGGCCGCCGCGAACCGGTCCACCACCTCGCGGATATGGGGCACGAGTCCCCACCACTCCTGGATGACGATCACCCCGGGGGCGCCCTCGGCGCCGGAGTCGGGAACCGCCAGATATCCCCCACAGGTTCCACCATTGCTCGCGAACTCGACCATGTCTCCCATCTCCACGACCGTAGACGCCGCCGCGTCGAGATGCCAGACGATATGACGGCACCGCATCGGCCTGCGATGATGGCGGGGTGGGACTGTGGCACTGGATCTTCGGCAAACACGAACCACGTCCCCCCGACCCGGATCGCTCCGCTGAAGCCGCCTGGTTACCGCTCTGGCAGGCGCAACTGGTGCTGCACGAACTGTGGGAACGCGAGATCCCGGTGGTCATGGCCGAGGATCACACCTCACATTTCCGCTTCGGCGCCCGCGAACCCATGGCGCGACTCTTCGTGATGGAGCCTCGCCTCGCCGAGGCCGAAGCTGTTATCGAGGAGTTGACCGGCTATCCCCCGGCCAAACAGGGCTACTGAGCCGCACCGTTGCCCGACTGCACTCGGGCGAGGAGTCAGATCGCCGAGATCCGCAACAACTCGGGCGTGAACGCACACCCCGGGGACAGATCGGCGGGACGCAGAGCACCGGTCGGTGTGATGACCGAGTCGACCACGTCGATATCGATCACCTCGAACTCGCACTCCCATGGCCGATCGGCATCGATGGAGTGCTCGACGATATGGGTGAGGTACTCACCGGGCAGCACCGTGCCCTGCGGCGCCACCAACCACACCGGCACCGAATGGTGTCTGGCCGCCAGTGCAGCGGCCAACGATCCCGCCGGGACCAACGCCGTCGACGGCGATGCTGCCGGAGTCTGGATCACCACCGCCGATGCGATGCCGATCGCGGCGGCGAGACCTTCGGCTGGGACCGGATCGGCTGGCACCTCGGCTCGCTCGAGTCGGCGGAGCACACCGGTGGCGGTGTGATGTGAGTCGACGCTGAGCACCCGCAGATCGCCGCGGCGCGCCAGCGCATCGACGAGATGATCGCCGGATCCGACCGTGACCACGGTCGCGTCATCGTCGATGAGGCGACCCAGATGGCGCGCCGTGTCATCGTCGCTGATCTGCCCCACCAGTTCCCAGATGACCTCATCGGGATCCGGAGCGCATAGCAGTGCCGATGCGAACCACCACAGCGGGCCGCATTCGATCTGGCGCTGCACCACCCGACGACAGGCGACCACGAGGGCTTCGGGTTCGAGGCGCATCGCGCTCATCGCATAGGCGGTCTCGGTCACCAGTGTCGATGCATCCACGCCGCGGGCCCTGGCCACATGGCGCAGATGCTCGATCGGATGCATGCCCGAACGCTACCGCGACCATCCGCCGTCGGCCTGTTGTGCCGCAGATGCCCCATCGCATGATCTCGTCGAATGCCATCGCCGGCCGCTGCGGATCCACAACAACACACCGAGCACCCTGCACGGTGTGTTGGAGACGCGGTGGCTCGGGTCGCTACCATCAGGAGCCGTGGCTACCGATCCGCCCCCCGAACTGATGCTGTCCCCGTTGGGGGCCGAAGCTCGTCCGTTGAGCGAATGGTTGACCACCTTCCATCTCGCGACGGTGGTACTCGACCCGTACACCAACGAGAGTTCATGGATCCTCAAGACCGCGACGCGCATCTTGGAGGGGTTCCGCGGCGCCGATGTGCGGGTGAATCTCCTCGTGACCGCCGATGAGGCCGACACCAAGGCCTTCTTGGGCCCGCTCACCGAGCAGTACCTCGTGTTCTGCGATGAGGACCGCAGTGTGGTCCGCGCCCTCGGCCTCGCTGAGATCCCCGCTTTCGTGTTCATCCGCGTCGACGGCACCGTGGCCGCCGCAGCTGAGGGCTGGGTGCCAGCACAATGGCGCGGTGTCGGTGCTGAGATCGTGGCCATGACCTCGTGGAAGGCACCCGAGATCCCCGCACCGGGCGATCCCGGGGCGTTCCGCGGATCACCGGCTGCGGGCTGAACACCGTGGCCGACCGGCCCGACTGGCTCGGGCGGCTCAGTTCAGACCCCGCAGGACTGCCGGCACTCGAGCTCACCGATGCGCTCATCGCTGCTCTCGGCCCCGACGGAAACCGGCGAGCGGTGGTGGTGGCACCACCCGGTGCCGGGAAGACCACCGCATTGCCCTTGGCGCTGACCACCGCACAGTGGCTCGGGCCGACCGAGCGCATCGTGGTGCTCGAACCGCGCCGGCTCGCAACACGCGCCGCAGCGCGCCGGATGGCGGACCTGCTCGGCGAACGCCCCGGCGAGACCGTCGGCTACCAGACCCGTGACGAACGCGTCATCGGCGCTGCGACCCGTATCGAGGTGGTCACCGAGGGTGTCCTCACCCGCCGCATCCAGCACGACCCGGCTCTACCGGGAGTGGCGGTGGTGATCTTCGACGAGGTGCACGAACGAAATCTGCCCACCGATCTCGGACTCGCGCTCGCTCTCGATATCGCTCGGACCATACGGCCGGATCTGGCGATCGTTGCGATGTCGGCCACCGCCGACACCGACCGCCTCAGCGAGATCCTCGCCACCGGTCTCGATCCCGGGACCCCAGACGCGGTAACGGTCCCGGTGCTCGAGAGCGAGGGTCGTCAGTTCCCCGTCGAGATCCGCTGGGCGCCGCGCGATCCAGCCCCGGCACGCTCGAGCGGTGCTCGACGGGGCCGGCAGCGCCGACACCACGGCCCGGGCCGCATCGAACCGGCGGTGGTCAGCCTGATCGAGCGCGCCCTGCGCGAGGAATCGGGAGACGTGCTGGTGTTCCTGCCCGGGATCGGCGAGATCATGCGCACCGCCGCACAACTGCGAGACCGACTCGATGAGCGATCTGGCCACCGATCCGGCGATGAGGTCGATATCCGCCCCCTGGCCGGCGCGCTCTCGGCGGCTGAACAGGATGCGGCGTTGGCACCCTCGCCACCGGGCCGTCGACGCGTGGTGCTGGCCACCGATATCGCCGAGACCTCGCTCACGGTCGAAGGCGTCCGGGTCGTCATCGATTCAGGCCTCGCTCGTGCACCGCGCTTCGATACCGCCACCGAACTGACCCGCCTCACCACCATCACCACCTCGCGGTCCTCGGCCGACCAGCGCGCCGGGCGCGCCGGGCGTCTCGAACCCGGTGTCTGCTACCGGATGTGGTCCAAGATCGAACATGGTTCACGACGCGCTCATACCAGCGCCGAGATCGGCGAGGTGGACCTGGCCGGTCTGGCATTGGAACTCGCTGCATGGGGCAGTGACGATCTCGCCTTCATCGATCCGCCGCCACCGCGGACGCTGCAGGCCGGACGCGAATTGCTGCGCCGACTCGAAGCGATCGACGAGGACGGAGCGATCACCGCCACCGGACGTGAGATGCTCTCCCTGCCGGTGCATCCGCGCCTCGCGGCGATGATCATCGCCGATCGCAGCGCATTGGCATGTGTGGTGGCCGCCATCGTGGATGATCGCGACATCTTCCGTGGCGGTGCCGACACCCCCGTCGATCTGGTGCGACGCGTCGGTGTGGTGTGTGGAGTCGAACGCCATGATCTCGCTGACCGGCGAGCCGCAGAGCGGGTGCGCGAACGCGCCCGCGACCTCGCACGGCGTGCCGGCGTGGACTTCGACCTCTCGAGCGTCGATATCGACGATGCCGGATCGGTCCTGCTGGCGGCCTTCGCCGATCGACTCGCCGGCCGACGCCGGCGCGGCCAGTTCCAGTTGTGGTCCGGAGCCGCAGCACAGATCCCTGATACCGACATCCTCGCCGATGCCGAGTTCATCGTCGCCGTCGACCTCGACGGCCGTCGAGACCGCGCCCGGGTGCGCCTCGCAGCGGCGGTCGATGCCGACCGGGTCGCCGACGTGTTCGCCGATGCGCTCTCGACCACGATCAGCGTGGTCTGGGATCGTGAACGAGATGATGTGGTGGCCCGGGTCGAGCGGCGACTCGGCGCAATCAACCTCGGGATCGCGACCATGCCGGCATCACCCGGGCCTGAGACACAAGCGGTGCTGACCGGCCGGGTCATCGAGACCGGACTCGCACAGCTCGACTGGTCCGCGGCCGCGGTCTCAGTGCGTGCCCGCGTTGAGTTCGCCCATCGCCATCTCGGCGAACCGTGGCCGGATTTCAGCATCGATGCACTGGTGCGCGAGATCGATGACTGGCTGGGGCCCTGGTTGGCGACGGCGACGAGCCGCACCGATCTCGAATCGATCGATCTCGCGGTGCTGTTGCGATCTCGACTGCCCTGGGAGGTCGGAGCCGAACTCGACCGGGTGGTCCCCGCGACACTGCAAGTGGCATCGGGCCGCACCGTCGATATCGACTACACCGGGGATGCGCCGGCGATCGCGGTGCGCGCCCAGGAGCTGTACGGGACGGACCGTCATCCGACCATCGCCGGTGTGCCGGTGGTGATCACGGTGCTGTCCCCGGCGGATCGGCCGATCCAGGTCACCGCCGATCTGCCCGGCTTCTGGGCGGGATCATGGGCCCAGGTCCGCACCGAGATGGCCGGGCGCTATCCCAAGCATCATTGGCCGGCGGATCCGGGGACACGATGACGATCCTGGACGTGCCCGCGGCAATGTTCGCCGTATGTGCCGGGATCGTGTTCATCGGTGCATTGGTCCAGGGCACCCTCGGGATCGGCCTCGGTCTCGTCTCGGCACCGGTGCTGGCACTCGTCGATCCGGCCTTCATCCCGGTCGCGATCCTCGTCGCGATCCTGCCACTGACGGTGTCGATGAGCGTGCGCGAACGCGCCCGGATCGATGGCCGTGGTGTCGGGTTCGCCATCGTGGGTCGTGTGCCGGGCGCCGCGCTCGGCACCGCGGCGGTGGTCGTGACCGGCACCCGATTCCTCGCGGTGCTGGTCTCGATCTCGGTGCTGGCGGCGGTGGCGGCGTCGATCAGCACACTGCGGTTCGCGACCACCGGCCGCTCGCTGGTGGTGGCCGGTGCGGTCTCAGGCTTCATGGGCACTGCGACGGGCATCGGCGGGCCACCGATGGCGATCACCTACCAACATGCCGATCCGGCCGTCATGCGCTCGACGGTGTCGGTCTTTTTCACCATCGGCTCGTTGATCTCACTGGTGATGCTGGCCGTCGCCGGCGCCATCGGCCAACGTCAACTGCTGCTCGGTACGGCACTGATCCCCGCCGTGATCGCCGGATTCGTGCTCTCAGGGCCGATCACCCGTCGTCTCGATGCCGAGCGGATCCGCATCCTGGTGCTCACGGTCTGTGCGATGTCCGCGATTGCGCTGTTGGTGCGCGAGCTCGCCTGAACCGTGACACGGCCGAAGCCCGAGCACCCCGGCGACACCACAGTCATCGGCGAGGATCACACGGTGCTGGAGGCCTAGTGTTGCACCATGGCCTCCTCATCTGATCCGTACGACCCGGCCGACCCGACCGCGGTGACGCTCTTGCCCCTCGGGCCCGACACGACCGAGTACCGCCATCTCGGCTCAGAGGGTGTCTCGGTGATCGACACACCGCTCGGCGAGTTCCTGCAGGTCGATCCCGAAGCCATCTCGCGCCTCACCGCCGAAGCCATGTTCGAGATCGCCCACTATCTGCGACCCGGACACCTCCAACAACTACGCGATATCCTCGAGGATCCCGAGGCCAGCGCAAACGACCGGTTCGTGGCCACCGACCTGTTGAAGAACGCTTCGATCTCCGCCGGTGGGATCCTGCCGATGTGCCAGGACACCGGCACCGCGATCGTCAAGGCCAAGAAGGGCCAGATGGTCGTCACCCGTGCCACCGATGGCACCGTCGGCGCCGATGAGGCCGCCATCGCGGCGGGGATCCAGCAGACCTATCTGACGAGCAATCTGCGCTATAGCCAGCTCGCACCGCTCACCATGTACGACGAGACCAACACCGGCACCAATCTGCCCGCCGAGATCAAGGTCTCGGCCACCGATGGCGACGAGTACCGCTTCTTGTTCATCGCCAAAGGCGGCGGTAGCGCCAATAAGAGCTTTTTGTATCAAGAGACCAAAGCGTTGTTGAATCCCACGACGCTGCTGCCGTGGATCTTCGACAAGATGCAGACCCTCGGCACCGCAGCCTGTCCGCCGTACCACCTCGCGGTGGTGATCGGCGGCACCTCGGCGGAGTTCGCCGTCGAGACCGCCAAGCTGGCATCGACGAAGTACCTCGATTCGCTCCCGACACAGGGTTCGGCACTCGGCCACGGATTCCGGGACCTCGAATTGGAGGCCGAGGTGCTGAAACTGGCCCAGACCACCGGGATCGGCGCCCAGTTCGGCGGTAAGTACTTCTGCCACGATGTGCGCATCATCCGCCTGCCGCGCCACGGCGCGTCATGTCCCGTCGCCATGGCCGTCAGCTGTTCAGCCGATCGCCAGGCGCTCGGCAAGATCACCCGAGACGGGTTGTTCATCGAACAGCTCGAGCACGACCCGGCGCACTTCTTGCCCGAGGTGACCGATGAGGACCTCGACGGTGAAGCGGTGGTGCATATCGACTTGACCCAGCCGATGTCGCAGATCCGAGCGCAGCTGTCCGCGTACCCGGTCAGGACCCGGGTCATGTTGACCGGCCCGATGGTGGTGGCGCGCGATATCGCCCATGCCAAGATCAAAGAACGCCTCGATGCCGGCGAGGAGATGCCCGAGTACCTGCGCGAGATGTGCGTGTATTACGCCGGGCCGGCCAAGACACCCGAGGGCTACGCATCGGGTTCGTTCGGCCCCACCACAGCGGGACGGATGGACAGCTATGTCGAGCAGTTCCAGGCCGCCGGCGGCAGCTTCGTGATGCTGGCCAAGGGCAACCGGTCACGCCAGGTCACCGAGGCGTGTCGCACCCATGGCGGGTTCTATCTCGGTTCGATCGGTGGGCCTGCGGCACGACTCGCCCTCGACAACATCACCAAGGTCGAGGTGCTCGAATATCCCGAGTTGGGCATGGAGGCGATCTGGAAGATCGACGTGGTCGACTTCCCGGCGTTCATCGTGGTCGACGACAAGGGCAACGACTTCTTTGAAGAGGTCCGCGTCGAGGCCGCCGAACGAGCCGTATCGCTCAATCTGGGCCGTTGAAACTGGCCCGTTGCAACTGGGCCGCTCAGGCGTTATCGGCGATGACGCGCGCCATGGCCGCTGCAGTGGCCTCGCGTTCGGCCTGATCGGTGGCGAACCCGACGGCGGCGAAATCGGTGACCCCGATCCCAGCGAGTGCGTTGGCGCGGTCGACGACCTCGGACTCGGTCCCGACGATGGCGATATCGGCCGGGCCGGCGACACCCTCACGATCGAGCATGGCGCGATAGCTCGGCAACTGGCCGTAGATGGCAAAGACCTTGGCGGCGCGTTCGCGCGCACCGGCTACATCATCGGTGACGCACACCGGCAGCGCAGCGATGATCCGCGGGGCCGGCCGATCTGCGGCCGTGGCCGCAGCGGTGATCGTCGGCACGATATGGCTGGCGAGCGTCTCAGGTCCGGTGCACCAGGTCAAGGTGCCATCGGCGAGTGTGGCCGCGACACCGAGCATCTGCGGGCCGAGCGCGGCGATGACGATCCCGAACGGTGACGATCCGGGCACGTTGACGGCGCCGTTGACGTTGAAGACCTCACCGGAGAACGCCACCGAATCACCGCGCGATAGCGGACCGAGCACGCTCAGATACTCGCGCATATGGCGAACGGGCTTGTCATAGCTCATCCCCATCATGTGCTCGATCACCACCTGATGGCTGAGACCGATGCCCAGACACAGCCGGCCGCCACTGGCCGCGTTCACGCTCAGACATTGCTGGGCGAGCATCATCGGGTGGCGCGGATAGGTGGGCACCACCGACGTGCCCAGTTCGATCCGCGGCACCTCGCGCCCGACGATACCGAGCACGGTGAGCGCGTCATGACCGAAGATCTGCGGTGCCCAGTAGCTCGCATAGCCGGCCGCCTCGGCGGCTCTGGCCTCATCGACCACATCGTCGATGGTGCCGTCGTTGATGGTGCCGCCGAAGTATCCGATCTGCATGGGGCCACCGTAGTTCGATTCGGCTCAAGCCAGCGACACGATGTCGAGCCAGGAGTCGTCGAAGTAGTCGGCTTGGCCGTCTGGGAGCAACAGCACCTTGGTGGGGGCCAGCTGTTGGACGAAGTGGGTGTCATGGCTGACGAGCACGATCGACCCGGGCCAGGCCGCCAACGCATCGGCGACGGCAGTGCGCGATCCTGGATCCAGGTTATTGGTCGGTTCATCGAGCAATAACAGGTTGTAGCGGCCGATCATCAACATGCCGAGCGCGAGTTTGGTCTTCTCTCCACCCGATAGCGATCCGGCGTCCTGGAACACCTTGTCACCGGACAATCCGAACATGCCGAGCACACCGCGCAGCTGTGTCTCGGTGAGATTCATCGAAGCCGGTACCGACCGACGCAGATTCTCGAGCAACGACAGATCCACCGCCAGGTTGTCATGCTCCTGCGCGTAGTACCCGACGCTCACCTGATGGCCGAAGTCGACGCTGCCCGCTGACGCCTCGGTCTCAGCGGCCATGATGCGCAGCATCGAGGTCTTGCCGGCGCCGTTGAGGCCGAGGACCAGCAACCGTTCGGAGCGGCCGAGATCGAATGACACATCGTCGAAGATCGGTGGGCCGCCATAGTGCTTGGACAATGAGGTGACGGTCACCACGGTGCGACCGCACGGTGGTGGATCGGGCAGTCGCACACTGAGATCACGGCCCCGTTCGGACACCACGACGCGCTCGGCCTCGATGCGGGCGATGCGCTTCTCCATACTGTGCGCCATCGAGGCCTTGGTGGCCTTCGCGCCGAAGCGGTTGACGACACCCTGCAGCCGGTCGATCTCGCGCGACTGCTGCAGGGCGCGTTTGGCGACACGGCGTTCATCCTCGGCGCGTGCTGTCACATACTGCGAATAGGTGCCGCGGTATTCGATGAGTGATCCCACCGAGTCCTCGAAGGGGCGATCCAGATGCAATACCCGGGTGATGGCCTCATCGAGCAGATCGAGGTCATGGCTGATCACCAGCAGTGCACCGCGGTAGTTGCGCAGGAACTCGAGCAGCCAGGTCTTGGCATCGATATCGAGGTGATTGGTCGGCTCATCGAGGCATAACAGATCCGATCCGGCGAACAGGATGCGGGCCAGTTCGACCCGGCGGCGCTCACCGCCCGAGAGCACCCCGATCGGCGCATCGAGGCGACTCGAGTCCAAACCGAGGCCGACCGCCAGAGCGCGTGCCTCAGAGTCAGCCGCGTATCCGCCGTTGATCCGGAGCTCCTCCTCGGCACGCGAATAGCGGGCCACCGAGCGGTCGTCGGCACGTTCCTCCATGGCGATGCGCAGTTTCTCGATGCGCTCGATCTGCTCATCGATCCCGCGTCCCGACAGCACATGGGTGATCGCGCTGCGATGATCGAAGACCCCGGCGATACGCGGGTCCTGGGGCAGATAGCCGAACCCGCCTCGGCGCACCACACTGCCCGACGACGGTTCGGCCTCACCGCCGAGCACCTTGAACAGACTGGTCTTGCCCGCCCCATTGCGCCCGACGATGCCCACCTTGTCGCGGGCCATGACACTGAACGACGCGCCCTCGACGAGGACCCGCCCGCCGACGTCGACGCTGAGGCCATGGGCTTGGAGCACCGCTCCAGACTACGGTGCGGCCCGGTCGGCCACACTCGGGCACATCATGAGTCGCCTGGCACCTCGGGTTCGGCCGTCTCGGGGTCCGGTTCGCCGCCGGGTTCGACGGTCTC
>SKFX01000248.1 GCA_007117775.1 Ilumatobacteraceae bacterium | reverse complement strand
TGATCGGTGATCTCGCATTCGTGTACGCCGATCTGCTGTTGGAGTCCGCGCCGCCGGCGGTGTGGCGGATCTGGAACGAATTGCGCATCGAGTTGAACATCGGGCAGTTCCTCGATGTGGCCGGATCGGTGGAGCGGGTCCGCGAGATCGACCGCGCCGAGCGGATCTGTCGCTATAAGAGCGGCAAGTACACCATCGAGCGGCCACTGCATCTCGGTGCGGTGCTGGCACGACCCGATGACACCGACGGGCTCCTCGATGGCCTCAGCGCTTACGGTCTGCCGCTCGGCGACGCGTTCCAGATGCGCGATGACGTCATGGGCGCCTTCGGCGAGGCCGACAAGACCGGCAAGCCCGTCGGCGGTGACCTGATCGAAGGTAAACCGACCCCGCTGCTGGCCCGCGCTGTCGAGGTGGCCACCGACGCCCAGCGCACCGTGCTGGACCGTGTCGGCGAACCCGGCCTCGATGCCGCCGGTGTCGCAGAGATCCAACAGGTGATCGTCGACACCGGTGCCCTCGACCGGCTCGAAGCCCATATCGCGGCGCTGACCGCGGATGCCATCGCGGCGCTCGACACCATCGAGATCGATGCCGAGGCCCGCCGTGAACTGATCGAGTTGGCACATTTCGTCTCGAAGCGACAGACCTGAACCGCACCGGTAGCCTCACACCATGAACGTCGTCGTGATCGGTGCGGGACTCGGCGGCCTGGCCGCAGCAGCCCATCTCCGGCGCGACGGCCATGAGGTGCGGATCCTCGAGCGGGGTCTGTTGCCCGGCGGACGCGCCGGGATGATCGAGCGTGACGGGTTCCGTCTCGACAATGGCCCGACGGTGCTGACGATGCCCGAGTTGCTCGAGGATGCCTTCACCGCCGCTGGGGCGACGATGTCGCAGTACGTCACCATCAAGCCCGTCGATCCGATGTATCGCGCCGTGTATGCCGACGGCTCGACACTGATGGTGCGCCACGGCCGCGAGGCGATGACCGCGGAGATCGACCGCTTCGCCGGCCCGGTTGAGGCCGAGGCGTTCGGGCGGTTCGCCGACTGGTTGGCCAAGCTGTACCGAGCCGAGATCGACACCTTCATCGACGCCAATTTCGATTCGGTGCTCGATCTGGTCAAGCCATGGCGAGCCGGACTCGAACTGGTTCGCCTCGGCGGGTTCTCCAAACTCGACAAGAAGGTCGCCTCGTTCTTCTCCGATGAGCGCCTGCAGCAGATCTTCAGTTTCCAGGCGATGTACGCCGGTCTCGCCCCCTATCAGGCACTGTCGATCTATGCGGTTATCACCTATATGGACTCGATCCAGGGTGTCTTCGTCCCCGAGGGTGGCATGCACCAGATGGCCGATGGTCTGGCTCGAGCCGTCACCGATGCCGGTGTGCGCATCGATTACGACGCGACGGTGACGCGCATCTTGCGCACTGCCAGCGGAGCGGTGAGCGGGGTGGAACTCGCGAGCGGTGACCGGGTCCGCGCCGATGCGGTGGTCTGCAATCCTGATCTGCCTGTCGCGTATCGCACCTTGCTCGGCGGTGTCGATGCGCCGCGTGCCGCGCGCCGTGGCCGGTATTCGCCGTCATGTCTGTTGTGGGTGGCCGGGGTGCGCGGTCTGCCACCGGCTGATGCCGCCCATCACAACATCCACTTCGGTGCCGACTGGGACGGTTCGTTCAAGGCCCTCATCAAAGATGGCGTCCGTATGCCGGACCCATCGATCCTGGTGACATTGCACTCACTCGACGATGCCTCCCTCGCTCCTGATGGCTGCACTTCGCTGTATGTGTTGGAGCCGACCCCGAACCTGTCGGGCCGGATCGACTGGTCGCGCGAACGCGATCGCATCATGGGCGATCTGCGCCGCCGCGTCGGTGAACTCGGCTATCCGGTGGATGTGGTCACCGAGGAGGTCTACGACCCGTTGGACTGGGAGGCCCAGGGTATGGAGCGCGGCACCCCGTTCGCATTGGCCCATACCTTCCGCCAGACCGGCCCGTTCCGGCCCAACAATGTCGACAAGCGGGTGCCGGGTCTTGTGTTCACCGGATCGTCCACCCTGCCCGGTGTCGGGGTGCCGATGGTGCTCGTCTCGGGCAAGCTCGCCGCCGAGCGGGTCCGCGACTACGCCCGGCAGACCTCGGTCGTGCGCTGGTGACGGGTCACAGCCGCTGCTGTCCCAACGCGTAACGTTGGTTCATATGGCTTCGATCCCGGGACGTGTCTCAGCGCTGGGGCGTCGTGTACTGCGCCGCACGCCGCCAACCCCGACGACGCGGCTGTTGCCCGCCGGCCCAGTCACACTCGAGCAGTCCTATGAACTGTGTCGGGAGTTCAACAAACGCCATGGCACCACCTATTACTGGTCCACGCTGATCCTGCCGGCGGTCAAACGCCACCATGTGCATGCCCTGTACGGCTTCGCCCGCTATGCCGACGACATCGTCGATGAGATCCCCGACGGTGGCCACGGCGAGATCCCAGTCGCCGAGCGTGCCGCAGCGCTCGCAGCGTTCGGGGACCGGTTCTTCACCGATCTCGAGCGCGGCCGCTCCGATGATCCGGTGCTCAAAGCGGTCGTGCACACCGTGCGGGCCTTCGACCTCGACCCCGACGCCTTCGCGCGGTTCCTGCGCTCGATGACGATGGATCTCAGCGTTGAGACCTATGAGACCTTCGACGACCTGTTGGGCTATATGGACGGCTCAGCCGCGGTGATCGGCGAGATGATGCTGCCGATCCTCGAACCCGACGATCTCGC
>SKFX01000004.1 GCA_007117775.1 Ilumatobacteraceae bacterium | reverse complement strand
GGTTCCTATGGTGTGCCCGAGGGGATCATCTCGAGTTTCCCGGTCACCTGCGCGAACGGCGAATACTCGATCGTGCAGGGCCTCGAGATCGACGACTACAGCCGCACGATGATCGACGCCAGCGCAGCCGAGCTGATCTCAGAGCGCGATGCGGTGGCCGAACTCGGTCTGATCTGAATGTGGCCACAAGGGATCGCGAAAGGTGGAGGAGTCTGCTCCAGAGCTCTGTGATGGCTCCGCGAGGTTGCATACATGAATGGTGAGCCCTCACGTATCGCTGCGCGCCTGGATGCGGTTCGCCGCAACGTTGAGCGGGTCGAACCGAACGAGTTCGACGATGTGGTTGCGAGCGGTGCGCTGGTGGTCGACATTCGGCCCGAGTCGAACCGGCGCACTGAGGGCGATCTGCCGGGCGCAGTGATTGTGGAGCGCATCCATCTCGAGTGGCGGATCGACCCAACGAGCCCCGACCGGATCCCCGAGGCCACTCCGGGCCGACGGGTGGTCGTCGTCTGCAATGAGGGTTACTCGTCGTTGTTGGCGGCCGAATCGTTGCGCGTGCTCGGCGTGGACGCAACGGACCTTGTCGGCGGGTATCGGGCCCTTCGCGGCGACTCACCGCTGACCTGAGCTCCGCTCTGCATCGCCGATACGCAGCGTCATCGCTGCAGCACACACTCTGAGGGAATGGACGATTCGGCGGGTTCCGCTCCAGTTCCCGATCGTGCTGACGATTCAACTGTTCGCCATCGCCCACCAGAGATCAGCGTGGTCGCACGCCCAGGGTGGTTGCGAGGAGACGGCGCCCATGGTGGGTGGCCGAACTGGCCATGGGGCGTCGGGTTGCATGCACCGCCTCTCGTTGCACAACGGGCCGAACCTGGCTTGATCTGAATCCGGCCGCACCGGATGATGCGATGTCGAACTCAGGAGATCGCAACCCGACAAGCGACGCGCATCATCGTGTCGACGCCGCGGGCCAGTTCCTCGTCACCGATGCGCACCGTGCTGCCGTCATCGCCGAGCAGGTCGGTGACCGTCATGACGGCGAGTGCCTCGAGGCCATGGATGGCGGCGACGGTGTACATCATGGCGGCCTCCATCTCGACGGCGATATGGCCCGAGTGCTTCCAGGTGGCGAAGGTGGTCGGATCCGGGTCGTAGAAGACACCGCTGGTGACGATTGGGCCGGCATGCCAGTCGATCCCCTCATCGACGGCGAGGTCCACGGCGGTGCGCGCCAGCGAGAACGTCGCGGTGGGCGCGTAGCCGGGCATCTTCACCAGCCGCAGCGGTGTCGGATCATCGGCGGTCGCACTGAGCGCCACCACCATGTCACCCATCTTCATGGACTCCATCAGCCCACCTGAGGTGCCGACGCGGATCAGGCGTTTGGCGCCGAGCATGACCAGTTCCTCGAAGACGATGCCCGCCGACGGGCAGCCCATGCCGGTCGACTGCACACTGATCGGGTGGCCCTGGTAGGTGCCGGTGTAGCCGAGCATGCCCCGCTCGGTGTTCACACATCGCGCTCCGGGATCGAAGAAGGTCTCAGCGATGTGGGTGGCACGGTTGGGGTCGCCCGGGCACAACACGGCCTCGGCGTAGTCGGAGGGTTCGGCGCGCAGATGGATCGGCATGGCCCCAACTTAGGGCGCCGTGGACCCGGTTGTCAGATGGCCGTCGCCAGCTTGCCGGCCTGCTCAGCGATAGACGGTGCGCGTCGAGACGGACTCGAAGATCTGGTTCAACGCCGAGAGCACCGGATGCAGGCCGAGGATCAGCGATGGATCGCCGACGAGCCGGATCGTCCCGCTCAAGAAGGCCTGTTCGGCGTTGAGTTCGCCGGTGGCAACGGCGACAGCGGTCTCCCACGGCTCGATCAGGCGCAGGTGTTCGGGTTCGGCGGCGCCGGCTGCGAACCGGGCCCCGTCGGCGTCGAGTTGCAGGTGGTAGGTGACCGTGCCCTCAGGACTGTCCTCGATCACCTGGGTCAAGCCGAGTTCGTGTTGCGCGGCCAGTGCAGCGAGTTCGGCGTCGGCGGCGACGGCCTCGGTGAGGGCGTCGATCCATTCCAGGCTCAGATAGCGGATCTCTGTCGATTGCTCCATCGGTGCCTAGTCTGCCTGATGATGGGTCCAGATCATGAGTCACCCCACGACGATGTGGTGGACGACGAATGGGTGTTCGCGGCGTGGACCCCCACCGTCGGTGTGATCTCGGGCTACCGCATCACCGGACGCACCGCCTGGTACTACACCGCAGTGGCCGGCGAGGACACTCCATTGGTGATGCTCTCTGATGCCGAGGTGCCGGTGCGGTCGAACCCACTGGTCGTCAAAGGTGACGCGCTGTGGGCCGATCATGTCTGTGATGATCCGATGCGCCAGTGGACGGTGTCCAATGAGGCGATGGCGGTCGCGCTCACCGATCCCGATGCGGCGCTGAGCCGTGCCTACGGTGATCCGACGCCGCTGGCGATGGATCTCGAGTGGTATGCGGTGGCCGATGCCCGGCCGCTCGAGGAACAGCCGTCCGAGGAGGGCGGTTCGGGCTCTGTCCAGGACGGCTATGTCCAAGACGGTGTCGTCCACGGGGTGGTCGAGGTCGCCGGTCGCGAACCAGTGCATCTGGTTGAGGTCAGCGCCCGTCGCTGGCGGCGCTGGTCGAGCGATGGTCCGCTCGGGCCGTTGCCACTACCGGCCGCGCACGCCCACTCTGGGATCCGGGCACCGTTCGGTTTCGCTGACGGGTCGGTGCTCGATCTGGTGCTGACCCCCGATGGCTGG
>SKFX01000176.1 GCA_007117775.1 Ilumatobacteraceae bacterium | reverse complement strand
GCGGTGCTGGTGGTCGTCGGCCTGGTGGCGTTATGGCCCGCCGATCGCAGCACCGGACTCGACCCGCTCGGCCTCGATGCCGAACCACTGAAAGCCGATGTGGTCACCTCGCAGTTGACACCATGCTCCTATGACCCGGTGCTGGTGTGTCGAATCATCGGCTTCGAGTTGCGTGAAGGCCCCGATGCCGGCCAGATCCGCGCCATCGAGCTCGACGCTGGCAGTCCATTGCGCACCGGTGACGGGATCTTCGTACTCGGTTTCGTCGATGTCGAAGGTGTCACCCAGTACTCGTTCTATGAGTTCCAGCGCTCCACACCGATGCTGTTGTTGTTCTTGGTGTTCGCTACTGCAGTGTTGATCCTCGGGCGATGGCGCGGCCTCGGTGCACTCGCCGGGCTCGCCCTCAGTCTGTTGACCATCGTGTGGTTCACCCTGCCATCGCTGTTGAGCGGTAACTCGACCATCGCGGTCGCGCTCATCACCGCTGGGGTGATCGCCTTTCTGACCTTGTTCCTGGCGCATGGTCTCACGGTGTCATCCGCGGTGGCGCTGTTGTCGACGTTCATGTCGCTGGCCCTCATCGTCATCTTGGGATGGTTGTTCGTGGCGGCCACGAAACTGACCGGTCTCTCCGATGACTCGAGCCTGGTGCTCGGTGCGCTCGGCACCACCATCGATGCCCGCGGCATCGTGCTGGCGGGACTCGTGATCGGCGCACTCGGCGTCTTGGACGATGTCACCGTGACCCAGGTGTCGGCGGTCTGGGAGCTGCGTCGGGCGCGTCCGGATCTGACGACCGTCGAGCTGTATCGTCCGGCTCTGCGAATCGGCCGGGACCACATCTCCTCCACGGTGAACACGCTGTTCCTGGCCTATGCCGGTGCCGCACTGCCATTGCTGTTGTTGTTCAACGAAGCAGCACAGTCGTTCTCCTCGGTGGTGACCCGGGAGTTGATCGCGGTCGAGGTGGTGCGGGCCCTGGTCGGCTCGATCGGTCTCGTGGCCTCGGTGCCGATCTCGACGTATCTCGCAGCGTGGGTGGTCACCTCGGTGCAGCGCACCGGCACGGATCAACCCACGGTCGCTGCATAGTCACACCGCTGTCTGAAGCGGTCGGGCGTAGAGGTTGGGGTCAGCGGCCGGTGTGGCCGAAGCCACCACCGCGGTGCTCACCGTCGAGTTCATCGACACTGCACCACACCACCCGTTCGACGCGCTGCACCACCAGCTGTGCGATGCGGTCGCCGCGGCTCACCGAATAGTCCTCGTCACCGGTGTTGATGAGCACCACCTTGATCTCCCCGCGATAGGCGGCATCGATCAGTCCGGGAGCGTTCAACACGGTGATTCCGTGGTTCAGCGCGAGGCCGCTGCGGGGCATGACGAGCCCGCAATACCCCAACGGCAATGCGATGGCGATCCCGGTCGGAACCAGGGCCCGGCCACCGCCGGCCGCAATGATGGCATCGGCACGGGCCCGCAGATCAAGGCCGGCGTCGCCGTCGCGGGCATAGGAGGGCAGATCGAGCTCCAGGTCCAGTTGCACGATATCGATGGGCAGTTCGTCCACGAATGGCACCTTAGGCCGCCCAGCCCCGGCAGCGTCGTAGCCTGTGGTGATGGCCGATTCCGCCGACGGTGCTGCGATACGACCGCCCTCGGTCGACGCCCTGGCCCGATCGCTGGGCCCGAGCGGGCTCCCGCATCCGATCCTGGTCGAGATCGCCCGCGATGCGATCAATGATGGCGATATCGCCAGCGCCCCGGCACGCGCCGATGCCTTCGCCCGGCGGTTGCTGACCCCGGTGGTGAACGCCACCGGGGTGCTGTTGCACACCAACCTCGGTCGAGCACCGGTCGCGTACTCCCAACCGGCGCGCGCCCAGAGCGTCGAGTTCGACCTCACCACCGGTGAGCGCGGATCGCGCCAGGCCACAGCAGGGATCCTGCTGGCGCGGCTGTGCGGTGCCGAGGCCGCGATGGTGGTCAATAACAATGCCGCCGCGGTGCTGTTGGTGCTCGCTGCGCTCGCATCGGGTCGCGATGTCCCGGTCAGCCGCGGTGAGAGCGTCGAGATCGGTGGGGCGTTCCGGGTGCCCGAGGTGATCGCACAGTCCGGTGCCCGACTCGTCGATGTCGGTACCACCAACCGGACCCGGGTCGGCGACTATGCCGCCGCGATCGCCCGGCCCGGTGTCGACGCCGCGATGATCCTGAAGGTCCATCCGAGCAACTACCGCGTCGACGGGTTCGTCGAGGAGACCACCGTCGCGCAACTCGCCACGCTCGGGGTGCCGGTGGTGGCCGATATCGGCAGCGGTCTGCTCGATGCCGACACCCCGTGGCTCGGTGGGACGCCACCGGCCTGGCTGGGCACCGAACCCGCAGCGCGCCAGAGCCTGGCCAGCGGAGCGTCGCTGGTGACCTTCAGCGGCGACAAACTCCTCGCGGGTCCCCAGGCGGGCATCATCGCCGGCGATGCTGAACTGGTGGCGCGCTGTGCGACCCATCCGCTGGCGCGTGCGCTCCGGCCGGGCGGACTGGTGATGGGCGCGCTCCAGCAGGTGACGCTCGCCTATCTGCGCCGCGACCTCGACGGCCTGCCGTTCTGGAAGATGGTCGCAACGCCGGTCGGCGAATTGCGGGCACGCGCCGAGGCGATCGTGGCCCGGGTCCGCGATCTGGCCGGGCCGACCGGAGCCGAGCGCCTCGAGATCATCGAGACCGAGGCGGTCCCGGGTGCCGGATCGGCGCCCGGGGTGACCATGGAATCCGTCGGGATCGCCGTCGGCGGTGACCAGCTCGCGGCGTTGCGCAGCCTCGACCCGCCGATCATCGCCCGGGTCCGCGACCACCGCAGCATCATCGATCTGCGCTCGGTGCTCGCCGGTGATGACGAGGTCATCGCCGTTGCGCTCGCCCGCATTGTTGGTGTTGCCACGAGCACCCCTGACACACCATGACGGTGGTGGCGACCGCCGGCCATGTCGACCATGGCAAGTCATCGCTGGTGCGCGCCCTGACCGGGACCGATCCGGATCGCTTCATCGAAGAACGCCAGCGCGGCCTCACCATCGACCTGGGTTTCGCCCATACGGTGCTCGACTCAGGTCGAGTGCTGAGCTTCATTGACGTACCCGGCCATGTCCGCTTCCTGCGCAATATGCTCGCTGGCGTCGGCTCTGGGGGACGTTCCGGTGCCGACGGAGTGGCGATATGTGTGTTCGTGGTCGACGCCACCGAGGGGTGGAAACCACAATCAGAGGAGCATCTGCGGATCCTGGAATTGATGGGGATCGCGAACGGTGTCGTGGCGCTGACCAAAGCCGATCTCGTCGACACCGAGTGGCTGGAGATGGCCACAGCAGAAGTCCACGATCATCTTGCCGGTTCGTCATTGTCCGATGCTGCGGTGGTGCCGGTGTCATCGGTGACCGGGGCGGGCCTCGATGCGCTGCGCTCGGAGATCGAGGCAGCGCTCGAACGACTCGAGTCCGAGCCGACCGGTGATGTGACGCTGCGTCGGCCGCGGTTGTGGATCGATCGGGTGTTCAGCGCCCGCGGCGCGGGCACGGTGGTGACCGGCACATTGATCGGATCGGGTCTCGCGGTGGACCAGCACATCGTGATTGAACCCGTCGGTGCACCGGCGCGCATCCGCGGGATTCAGACGCTCGGTCGCAGTGTCGATCGGGTCGATGCCGGCCATCGGGTGGCGCTGAACCTCGCCGGGGTGGACCATCACGAGATCGGACGCGGCGATGTGGTCGTGTCCGCCGGCCAATGGGCGCCGAGCGATACCGTCGATGCCGAACTCAATGTGCTCGGCGGACTCGATCATGCCGTGTCGAGGCGCGGCGCCTATCTCGCCTATCTCGGATCGCGCGAGATCCCGGTGCGTCTGCGGGTGCTCGGCACCGAATCGCTGGCCCCCGGTGCTCGCGGTGCGGTCCGCTTGCACCTCGGGGTCGCGCTGCCGGTGGCGGTGGGGGACCGCTTCGTCGTGCGCGAGACCGGCCGTGATGAGACCATCGGCGGCGGCGAGATCCTCGATATCTCCCCGGTGCTCGCAGCGGCGCGAGCCGTCCCGGACCGCTCACTGGCGCGACCGGTGCGCGAACGCGGTTGGGTGCGCCGCGATGACCTGGCACTGCTGATCGGGCCTGAACGACTCGCCGCCGCGCTCGCCGGCGATGCTGATATGGCGGGCCGATATGAGATCGGCCCGGTGGGCAGTGGTGCTGAGGTGGTGGTGATCGGCGACTGGGTGGTCGCCGCCGAGACCTACACAGCCGAATGCGATGCACTGGTCGCAGAGATCGCGACCGCCGGCGATATCGGTATCGACGTCGCCGGACTGAATGAGCATCGCCGGGCGGTGCTCGACCATCTCGTCGTCACCGGCGCAGCACTCCTCGATGCCGGCCGTGCCCGGTCGGCGGGGTCGGCGGATCCGTGGGCGGAACATGATGTCATCGAGGTCTTGCGCACGGCCGGTGTCACACCGCCCGATCCAGCCGACCTCGACATCGAACGCGCCGGGCTGCGCGAACTGATCCGGCGCGGTGAACTCGTCGAGGTTGACCGCATCGTGTTCCATCGCTCCGCCATCGACACCGCCGCCCGGGCGGCCGCCGACCTGCTGGCTGAGCATCCCGAGGGCTTCAGTGTGTCGCAGCTGCGCGAGGCGCTGTCGATCACCCGTAAACATGCGGTGCCTCTCGCTCAGGCCCTCGATGCCGCCGCGGTGACGCGCCGGCGCGGTGATGTGCGAATCGCAGGCCCGGCGCTCAAGCCGAGCGGCCGAGGCTGAGCCGACGGCGTTCGTGATCGGTCATCCCGCCCCAGATCCCGTAGTGCTCGCCGATTCGCAGCGCTTCATCGAGACACTCTGCGGCGACAGGGCAGCCGGCACAGATCGCCTTGGCGTCGCGTTCGCGCAGTAGTCGATCGGTGCGGCTCTCACCTCCGGCAGGGGGATAGAACACAGCGTTCTCGATAGTGCGACAGGCAGCATCACGGGACCAGTCCATGGGGCTGAACCTAAACAGTGCGTCGTCGGCGTTCAACAGACGGCGGGTGAACTTCAGGTTGCCGGCACGTTTCGGACCCGGCTGGCCGGCGCGGTGATCAGGACTCGGTGGGATCGCTGGTGGCACCGGTCGAGGCACCATCGCCGGCCCAGTCACCAGCCCCATCGCCCGGCCCGTCGTCTGCCCGGTCGCCGCGGTTGCGAATCTCGCGATAGTCGCGCGCCGCACCCTCGAGCGGTTCCACCTCGAGGGTGATGCCATCGATGGCCACGACGCGCACCACATCGGCCACATCGACCGGCGTGGCGCGGTTGGTGCGCGCCCGCCAGACGGTGTCGTCGATGCGGACGAGCCCTTCGGGAGCGATGCGTTCGACGACCTCACCGTGTTTGTCGATCATCCATTCGCGCCCGATGGTCGGCGTGGCGAAGCGGGTCCGCACCATCGAGGGCATGCCGACGATGAACGCCAGCATGACACCGCCGATCCCGGCGATGAGGGTGATCCACGATGGCCGCAGGGTGGCACCGGGCAGCGGCTGGAACAAGAACCAGCTGCCGACGATCGTCAACACGATGCCCACCCCAGTCCAAAAGCGCGGGATGCCAACCTGCACATCGATGGCGAATGCCACCATCGCCGCGACCAACAGCGCGATCGCCCAGGTGTTGGTCGGCAGTGCCCCGAGGCCGTAGCCCGCCAGCAGCAGTGAGATGGCGCCGACACCGCCGGCGATGCCGACCCCGGCGGTGAAGAACTCGAAGATCAACAGTGCCATGCCCGCCAGGAACAGCAGATAGGTGACCGGTGGGCTGGCGACGGTGTGGAGCAACTGTGCGATGAGTGGCGGTTTGGCGAAGCGCACGATCGCCACGGTGTCGCGCTGCACCACACCATCGGCACTGATCGTCTCGACGGTGGTCTCGAGCACCCGGCCGTCCTTGTCGAAGCCGTTGAGCGCGTCGACCATGTTGGCGATGGTGGCGATCCCCTCATCGGGGACGCGTTGGCGGAAGATATCGAGGTCGCGTGCCGCGGACAGACCGAAGGACTGGTCGCGCAGCGCTGCGGTGGCATCGCCGAAGTCGATGGCCTCGCCGTTGACGATGAGCGGTCGGTCGATATGGCCGACGCGGGCTCCCGGTGCCATACCCGAGACGTCGGCCACCGCCAGCATCTGGGCGGGCAGGCCGATCAGCTGTGCCGTCGACGGCCCGACCCACACCGCAACGGTGATCGGGGCATCATCGATCGCCTCGAGCACCTCGACGAGGCGTTCATCGCTCACCACCGAGCCATTCGAGTCGACCTGCAGGATCAGCGCCAGGGAGTCATCGGCCACGGCACGATCGATGGCTCCGAGGATCTCGGTCGCGATGATCTCATCGATGAGGCCGCTCACCTGCAGCACATCGACCACCCCGGCGGTGGTGTTGCCGGTGGTGTCGGCCGGCGGTGCCGGATCCTCCTGATCGCCGACGGCCGCTGCCGAACCCCATACCATCAACGCGGTGGCGGTCGCGATGAGCATGGTGGCTAGTCTGCGCACTGGGTGCCTCCGGTGAACGAAACTCGAGTCGATGGTGTGGGCATGGATCCGTTATCAGGTCTGATCGCACCCCATGTCGTGATCGTGGCCGGCAAGGGGGGCGTCGGCAAGACCACGGTAACGGCTGTGGTGGCCTCTGCGGCAGCGAGCCGGGGACGGCGGGTGCTGGTGGTGGAACTCGACGGCAAACCGACGCTCGGGCAGTGGCTTCACGGTGTCGACGGGGTCGAGGTGATGACGATCTCGGCATCCGAGGCCCTCGATGAGTATCTGCGCGATCAGGGATTCGCCCGTATCGCCCGACGGCTGTCTTCGACCGGGGTGATCGACGTCGTCGGCACCGCAGCGCCCGGTATCGACGATCTGGTGGTGCTGGGTCGGATCAAAGCCCTCGAGCGCGCCGGGGACCATGACCTGATCGTCGTCGATGGCCCGGCGGCCGGTCATGCGTTGACGATGCTGACCGCCGCGAGCGGACTCGGCGACTCGGTCGATTCGGGCCCGGTGCGCGCCCAGGCCGATGAGGTGCGCGCCCTGCTCGGCGATCCGACGCGCTGTCAGGTGGTGTTGGTGACGATCGCTGAGACCACCCCGGTCAATGAGATCGTCGAGACCGCCTTCGAGATCGAAGACCGCGTCGGGGTGCAACTCGGCCCGGTCGTGGTCAACCTCGTCGAACCCGCGGCCATCGCAGCGGGCCGTGGGCCCGAGCGCGGCGATGATGAGCCGGTGGCCGCCGAGGTGGTGCGGGCTGTCGACGCTGCACTCCATGACGGCCGGATCGACGCCGATCAGGCCGAGGCGCTCACGGCCGTCGTCGAGTTCGCAGCGACGCGCGCCGAGATGCAGCGCACTGAACTGGCGCGTCTGCGCGACCGGTTGGCGTTGCCGATGGTGGTACTGCCGGCTCTGGCCGGCTCCGACCACATCGCAGCCTTGGCGCGTTGGCTGGTCGAGGACGCTGACGGTCGGGGAGCCACCGATGCCTGAGGACGCCGCGACACCGACCGTCACTCCCACCACATCGACCACCGCCACCGACCGGCCCGCCGATCTCGTCGAGGTGGTCTCGGGTGTCGATGTGATCATCTGCTGTGGTTCGGGCGGGGTCGGCAAGACCACGACCGCCGCCGCGCTCGGGCGCGAGGCGGCGCGGCTCGGGCGTTCGGTGGTGGTCGTGACCATCGACCCGGCCCGACGTCTCGCCGATGCGCTCGGCCTCGTCGATGGCCTGTCATCTGAACCCCAACGCGTCCCCAATGCCCCCGGGGAGTTGTGGGCGATGATGCTCGATGCCGACGAGATGTTCCGCAGTGTGATCGCAGAGCATGCCGGCGATGCCGAACAGGCCGATCGGATCCTGGCGAACCGGTTCGCCCGCAGCCTGTCGGGATCGCTGAGCGGCACCCAGGAGTACATGGCGACCGAGGCGCTGTATCGACTCCACGATGACGATCGTTTCGATCTGGTGGTGGTCGACACCCCGCCGAGCCGCCAGGCCCTCGATTTCTTGGAGGCGCCCGGGGTGTTGACCCGGTTCTTGGACCACCGGGTGTTCCGGTTGCTGATGATGCCGACCCGGCGGGGCCTCAAGGTGATCAACACCGCCGCACAGCCGGTGCTGCGCGCCATCGGCCGTGTCGTCGGATCCGATGTGCTCGCTGATGCGGTCGCGTTCTTCCAGGCGTTCTCGGGTATGGAGGCCGGGTTCCGCGATCGGGCCAGCGCCGTCGATGAACTGTTGCGGGCATCGTCGACGGCGTTCGTGCTGGTGGCATCGCCGCGCCCCGACACCGTCACCGAGGCGGTCTGGTTCGCCGAGCAGCTCGAGCGCCATCGATTGGCGGTGGCGGCCACCATCATCAACCGGGCCCAACCGGTCTTCGGGCCCGGCACCCTGGCCGATGCCTGCGCCGGTCGCGATGCCGCCGGCGATGATGTGGCACTCGCCGCCGCGTGGGAGCAGTTGATCGAGGCCCGTCGCACCGCTGAAGCTGAGGCCGCCGAGATCGAACCACTGGTCGCGGTCGCGTCCGGGGCGGTTTCGGTGATCGTGCCGTTGATGGCCGCCGATGTCCATGATGCCGCCGGACTCGATGCGGTGGGTGCGGCACTGATGGGCTCGGCGGGCATGAGCACTGACCCCGTCGGGCGCTAGGTTGGGGTCGTGCACATCCTGCTCGCAACCGATGCCGACTGGTTGGTCGATGAGGTGGTCGCCGCTCTCGGTGGTCCAGAGACCTCGTTCACCGTGTGCCGGGAGGGACGCCTGGTCTCGTCACTCGTCGCTGAGCGGGTTCCCGATGTGGCGATCCTGGACCTGCAGATCGGGTCCATGGGTGCCATGGCGGTCACGATGGCGCTGCGCCTCGATGAGTCCGCCGGCACACTCGATCATGTCCGGGTGCTGATGCTGTTGGATCGCCGTGCGGATCTGCATCTGGCGCGACGCTCGGGAGCCGAGGCGTGGATGATCAAGCCGCTCGATCCGCTGCGCCTCAAGCGCGCCGTCGCGGCCGTCGTCGCCGGCGGTACCTACACCGAGGGTGTCGAGGCTCCAGCTCCCGTCGGTGCCGACTCCGATCCTGAGCAGTCGGAATCCGATTCGGTGCCGACCGAGGAAGCACCGGCGGCCAGCCGATAGCCTGAGCGATCGCTACGGGGTGTAGCGCAGCTTGGTTAGCGCGCCACGTTCGGGACGTGGAGGCCGGAGGTTCAAATCCTCTCACCCCGACCAGAGACCCGGCGCATGTCGGGCTCATCTCTGTGACGATCGCCCACTATTTGCCACTGACGGTGGGTTTGGGGCCGGTGGATCTGTCGGGGTGTACCTGTCGGACGCACGGTTCTGCGGCACGACCATGCCGGACGGTTCGGTTCGTAACGACAACTGTTGACCGTTGCGTAGTCCTCAGCGCGTTTGCGACCATCGAGACGCTGGAGCAGGCAGCCACTAGGTTGAACGTATGAAACGGATTGGTGTGTTGGCGATTGCTGTTGCGATGACCGTTGCGGCGTGTGGCGGGTCGAACGAGACAGCGCCAGAGCCTGATGGTGAGGTGGAAGCCGTCGATGATGATGGAGCGTTGCGGCTGGCCCGTGGCGGGCAGGTGGTCAACGGGTGCCGGATCGCATACTTCACTCAGTGTCCTCGGGCGAACCTGGAGGGGGCGAACCTGCGGGGTGCGAACCTGGGGGGGGCGAACCTGTTTGAGGCGAACCTGGAGGGGGCGAGCCTGTTTGAGGCGAACCTGTTTGAGGCGAACCTGTCGGGGGCGAACCTGTTCGAGGCGCACCTGAGGGGGGCGAACTTGTGGTATGCGAACCTGCAGGGCGCGAACCTGTCGGGGGCGAACCTGCGGGGTGCGAACCTGGAGGAGGCGGACCTCTCGGGGGCGAACCTGTCGAGGGCGAACCTGTACCGGGCGGACCTGTCGGGGGCGAACCTGTCGGGGGCGGACCTGTCGGACGCACGATTCTGCGGCACGACCATGCCGAACGGTACGCGTCGTAATGACAACTGCTGATCGTCGTGTGGTTCCGGCGCGTCTGCGACCATCGAGACACTATTGAGGCCAACAGTCACTAGGGTGCCGGAGTGAAACGTATTTGGGCATTGACTGTTGCTGTTGCGATGACCGTAGCGGCCTGTGGTGGGTCGGATGAGACCGCACCAGAACCGGATGTTGAGGTGGAAGCCGTCGATGATGATGGAGCGTTACGGCTGGCTGGAGGCGGGCAGGTGATCGCCGGGTGTCGTATCGAACCCAACACTCGGTGTCCGGGGGCGAACCTGGCAGAGGCGGACTTGTCGGGGGCGAACCTTGAGGGGGCGTACCTGCAGGATGCGATCCTACGGGGGGCGATCCTGCGGGGGGTGAACCTGCGGGGGGCGAGGCTGTCGGGGGCGGACCTGTCGTGGGTGAACCTGTCGGGTGCGGACCTTTCGGGGGCGGTCCTGCGGGGGGTACGGTTCTGCGGTACGACCATGCCGGACAACACGGTCCG
>SKFX01000042.1 GCA_007117775.1 Ilumatobacteraceae bacterium | reverse complement strand
TTCTCATCGGCGGCGACGCGCATCATGACCTCGTAGCCGGCGGGATCGCCCATCATCTTTCCCGTCGAGCGGTGCGAGATCCGTGTCGCCAACTCCTGGAGTGACAGATATGCGAAGCCGTCCTGTGCGCTCGGCGGATCGGGGGTCACCCCACCGGAGACCTGCGCCATACGGCAGCGTTCGAGATGTTGAGGGTCGATGGCACGCGTCGTCATCAGATAGCCGTAGATGATCATCGCATGCCGGCCCTCCTCCGCGGTCCAGCGCCGGACCCAGGTGCCCCAGGCGCCGTCGGGGCCGAACATGCGCTCGACGGAACGGAAGTAGTAGGGGAGGTTGTCCTCGGTGAGCAGGTTCACCAACAGCGCACTGCGGACGGCGTCGCTCAGTTGGTGGCCGTCGAGGTCGGCGTCGTCGGGGGACCACTGCGAACCGGGCTCATGATCTCGGCCGCGGCTGTAGGGGACGTGTTCATGGGGGAACCATTCCTTGGAGGAGACCAGATGCCGTTCCAGCAACTGCTCGGCGGTCGACTCCAACTCGGACAAGATGGCGGTCTGTGAGAGCATGCGACCACCCTAGCAGCCCTACTGACCGGTAGGTAGCCGGATGGCCCGGCCATCTGGCCGCCACCTGGCCTGATCCGGTGATCGTGCCCGGTGATCGCTCCTGCTGATCGTTTCCGATGCGATCATCTCGCCGTTCTGACCAGCGGACTCATCACGATCATCGCGAGCAGCGCCGCGGCGAGGATCGCCCCGGCATAGAGCGCGGCGGTGGTCGATGCCAGTCCGAACACGACGGCCGCGGCGAGCGGGCCGACGGTCTGGCCGAGGCGGGAGAACCCGACCCAGACCGCCACGACCGCGGCACGTTGCTCGGTCGGCGCGGCGGTGACCGCAGCGTCCTGCAGGATCGGGATCAGCGCGCCGTCCCCCAGTCCGTACAGCAGGCACGCCACGGCCACCAGCACGAGTGTCGATGCGAGGCCCATCAGCGCGAACGAGACCACGAACAGCACCGTGGCCGTCACGAGCACCGTCGGGCGCCGGAACCAGGTGGTGATCCGACCGAGATTGAACGCCACCAGCGATGCGGTGATCGCCGGGACCGACAGCATCGCGCCGCGCGCCCCAACACCGAGTTCGAAGCGTCGCTCGAGATGCAGCGGCAGCGTGGCCAAGAAGATGCCGAAGATCAAGACGAACACCACGAATCCCGCCAGCACGACGGTGCGCAGCACCGGCCGGCGCAGCGCGACACCGAGGCCGTGCAACTGCTCGGAGATCGATCCGGGACTCGAGCGGTGCCCGGTGGGCAGGATCCGCCATGCTGCGGCCGCGACCACCAGTGCCAAGAGTTGGGGAGCGAGCGCGAAGCGCCATGAGGAGAACTCGGCGATGATCCCCGATACCAAGGGGAAGATCGCGAGTCCGATCGTCAGGATCGACGCATTGCGGCCGATCAGTTTGGTGCGTTCAGCCCCGTCCCAGTGGTCGCCGATGATGACCACCGACAGGTTGATCAGGCCCGCCGCGCCGAAACCCTGGAGGAACCGGCCCAGCAGCAGGATCGGATAGCTCGGTGCGGTGGACACCACGAGCGCCGCGACTCCGAAGATCGCCAGACAGGCCACGAGCACACCGCGGCGGCCGAGCCGATCGGCGACCAGGCCGATGATCGGCGCCATGAAGATGCCCGGGAGCGCAACGGCGGCTACGACGAGGCCGGTGGCGGCATCGCTCAGAGCGAAATCATCGACGATGTCTGGCAGCAGTGGGGCGATGATGCTGTTGGCCATGATGCCCGTTGCGGTCACGGCGAAGATCAGGGCGATCGGAGGTGTGGCTCGGGCAGCGGTGGGCACTGCGGGCACCATAACGTCCGCAGTGCTGGGGTTGGGGTTCCCGGCCCCGATCCCGGGATCCGGATTTTTCATCCGATGCCGGTGCTCGGGTTTGGGAACCAAATCACGAACGCTGGTAGCGTTGGCACGCGATGTCGCTGTTCCTCCGCGATTACCTCACCGTCGTCTGGTTCGGCCTCACTGCGGTCGTCCTCGCCGGCTTGTTGCTCGGCGTGGCCGCGGCGATCAGGCCGTCACGACCGAGCTATGACAAGCTCATCGCCTACGAATCCGGTGTGGATCCGGTCGGCATGGGCTGGTCGCAGAGCCAGATCCGCTACTACGTGTTCGCGCTGCTGTTCGTGATCTTCGATGTCGAGGCGATCTTCATCTTCCCGTGGGCGACCTCGATCGAGCGCTACGGGGTGTTCGGCCTCGTCGTCATGATCGCCTTCATCGTGTTGTTGCTCGATGGGCTCGTCTACGCCTGGAAACGAGGTCTGTTGCGATGGGTCTAGTGGATCGCGGCCGCCTGCCGTCCCCGCTCACCAAACTCTTCAACATCGGACGCTCCTATTCGATGTGGGTGTATCAGTGGGGGCTCGCCTGCTGTGCCATCGAGATGGGTGCTGCGTTCGGATCGCCGCGCTATGACGTGATGCGCCTCGGGGTGATCCCGCTCCCGGCCAGTCCGCGCCAGGCGGACCTGGTGGTCATCTCGGGCACGGTGACCGACAAGATGGCACCGGCCATCAAGCGGCTCTATGAGCAGATGCCCGAACCCAAATACGTCATCTCGATGGGGTCATGCGCCAACTGCGGTGGTCCCTACTGGGACTCCTATTCGGTCACCAAGGGTGTCGATCAGATCATCCCGGTCGATGTCTACGTGCCCGGCTGCCCACCGCGGCCCGAAGCCCTCTTGGAGGGTGTGGTGCTGTTGCAGCAGCGCATCAAGCGCGAGGA
>SKFX01000085.1 GCA_007117775.1 Ilumatobacteraceae bacterium | reverse complement strand
TGCCCGAGGTCGATCCCGATGAGAACCTGCTCGGGATCAGCCCACCGCGCGATGTCGTCTGCTAGCGAGCATCGAGCAACGCCCGGCCGAACGCATCGGCGATCTCCGACGGCCCTGTCACCGTGGTGACCACCGCACCGGTCTGGCGGGCGAAGTCGCGGGCATCATCGTCGTCGCCGGCCGGGGCGATGATCACGAGTTCCTCGATCGCATCGGCGGCCGCAACGGCATCACCGGGTTCGGTGGAGCGGCAATCGGACAACATGATCACGATGCGCCGACGCGCCGTCGAGCGCGCCAGCTGATCCGCAGCGGCCAACAGCGCCGCAGCCAGATCTGTGGTCCCCGATCCGCGCAGCGCCAGGACCGCGTCGACCACCTCGACCACCGGGCGAGTCATCTCCTGGCTCTTGACCACAACGGGCTGACGCGAGAACGAGATCACCGAATAGTCGTCGGGGGCGCGCAGCGATGCCGCTGCGGCCGCCAACGCAGCGGTCGCCAGCGGCCGGCCACTCATCGAGCCGCTGCGGTCGACGAGCACGCACAGCGCGGTCTGCGGTGTGGTCCAGGCGCGCATCCGCAACCGGTCGGGATCCACCGCCCTGCCCTCAGCGCGCGCCACCACGATCTCGTCAGTGCTGGCATCGATATCGAGATCACCACCATCGATGCGATAGGCCTGCTCCACCATCCGGCCGACACCGCGCGGTCGACTGGGCCCGGTGCGGGCCAGATCCAAGAACAACCGGCCGGCGATCTCGCGGGCCCGGGCCCGCAGCCGCTGATCGGTGGCCCCGGTCAGATCCGCGAGCAGCGACAGCACCTCGTCGGGGTCCTCATCGAGCGCGTCCGCAAGCGCCTGTTCATCGAATTCGCCGACTTCGGGCGAGATCTGCTCAAACTGCTCGGATCGCTGCAGTTCGCGCCGCGACACGCTCGAGCGGCGGGCCTGATCGACGATCGCTTCGGCCTCGTCGCCCTCGGCGGCCGGTGGCCGCCCGATGTTCAGCTCACGGCCCCGGTCGGGGCGCCAGCTTTTCCCTCATCGGCCTCGCCGGTCGAGGCCGTGGCGGCGAACACCGACTCCCACAACTCAGCGATGATCTCATCGGGGCTGCGACCGCCACCCTCACGGATCCGCACCCGGCCAGACAGCGCCACCAACGCCGCGTCCAATGACACCGACCGATCCTCGATGGTCGCTCTGCGCAGACCCGCCAGCTCGCTCGCGACCGCCACCATGTCGATGGCACCGCGCACCGATGATCCGACGCGCAGATCTGGATGGTCGCGCGTCGCCCGAACCAACTCCACGACCTTGGCCACCCAGTCGCAGTCGACTCCGGCCACGATCCGATTGCAGATATCGGCCTCCTCCGCAGCGGACTGGTATCCGACGGCGAGGCGACAGACCCGGTCGTAGATGGCACCCGATATCCGCGCCGTGCCGACCGCGTCATACGGGTTCATCGCCGCCACGATCAAGAATCCGGGTTCGGCTGCGATCCGTCCGAGGCGCGGCACATGCAGTTCGGCCTCACTCATCACCGTGACGATGACGTTCAGGGTTTCCTCGGGGATGCGGTTGATCTCCTCGAGATACAGCAGCGATCCGTTACGCATCGCGGTGGTCAAGGGACCGTCGATGAACACCTCGGGGTCATAGCCCTCGGCCAGTACCCGGGCGGGGTCGAAATGGCCAATGAGGCGTGCCGGGGTGAGTTCGGCATTGCCCTCGACGAACTCGAATCCGACGCCGAGCACATCGGCGACACTGCGCAACAGCGTTGATTTGCCGGTTCCCGGGGGCCCCTCGATGAGCAGATGCCGGCCCGCTCCGAGCGCCGCCACGACCACCTCGATCTCGCGCCGCCGGCCGACGACGCGTTCGGTGAGCTGGGTGACGAGCCCGGAGAGATCCGGACGCCTCTGAGCAGAGGTCACTCGTAGATCAAGACACCACGGATGTTGGTGCCCTCACGCATGTCGTCGTAGCCCTCGTTGACCTGATCGAGGCTGTAGGTCTTGGTGACGAGGCCGTCGAGGTCCAACTGGCCCTCGCGGTACAGGCTGATCAGCTTGGGGATGTCCGAGCGCGGGTTGCCCGACCCGAACAGCGATCCGACGACCTGCTTCTCCATCAGCGTGAGATCCAACAGGCTCATCGACGCCGACATCTCGAGCGCCGGGTGGATATTGGTCACGACAACACGACCGCGCTTGGCTGTCAGCGCCAGCGCCTCGCCCATCATCTCACCCGAGCCGACACCCATGGTCATGATGACCTTGTTGGCCATCGTGCCCCACGAGGCCTCCTGGATCATCGGCAGCGCCTCGGCCATCGACGCCGCGGTATGCGTGGCACCGAACTCCATGGCCTTCTCGCGCTTGAACTCGACGGGGTCAATCGCCCAGATCTGCTTGGCGCCCGCGAGGCGCGCACCCTGGATGGCATTGGCACCGATCCCGCCGACGCCGACCACGGCCACCACATCACCGGGGGTCACCTCAGCGGCATAGACACTCGAGCCCCAGCCGGTGACCACACCGCAGCCGAGGAGACACGCACGGTCGAGCGGCACATCGTTGTCAACTTTGATGCAGCTCGCCTCGTTCACCACCGTGTGATTGGCGAAGGTCCCGAGCAGACACATCAGGTTGAGGTCCTTGCCCTGGGCGTGGTGGCGGGCGGTGCCGTCGGAGATCTGCTTGCCGAGACCGAGCACAGCTCCGAGATCGCACAAGCTCTGATGTCCGGTCGAACACGAATGGCAGCGACCGCATGACGGGATGAACCCGAACACGACATGGTC
>SKFX01000205.1 GCA_007117775.1 Ilumatobacteraceae bacterium | reverse complement strand
TGACCACAGAAGTGACCACGAAGTGACCACGGAAGCGGCGCACCGTTGCAGCTGCACGGTGAAATGAGAGGCGACGCCGGGAATCGAACCCGGGTACAGGGCTTTGCAGGCCCTTGCCTCAGCCACTCGGCCACGTCGCCGGGACACGGTGGTACCCGAAACTCTCACGATAGCGGCGCCGGGCCCAGATGAGCGTGGCTTCGGTGTCGGATCTGCCACGATAAGAGCCATGAGATCCTCATCGACCCTCCATGGCCGCCCACTCCGTCCCCTTGCCTGGTTGGCTGCTGCGACCCTGATCGTCTCCGCATGTGGAGGTGATGACGGTGATGCAGCCACCACAGCACCCGACACGGTGGCCGAGGTCGTCGACGAAGTGGTGGACGAGGTCATCGAAGCAACGACGACCACGGTGGCTGAGACCACGACGACCGTTGAGGAATCCATCGCGGTCGCCGACAATATCGATGCCTATATCGAACCGGGACCATTCGACGTCGGGGTGTTGACGACCCAACTGCCGAGCGGGCCCGCCGTCGAGGTGTGGTACCCGGCCGTCGACGGTTCGGCGGGGACCGAGACCTATGACGTGCGCGAGTTCACCCCCGAATTCATTCAGGACCTGCTGAGCGGTGACGTCGATGCTGTCTTCTCCTATTCAGCCGGCCGCGACGCCATCGCCGCCGACGGCGAATTCCCCGTTGTGCTGTTCAGCCATGGCTTCAGCGGATTCCGACTGCAATCGACCTTCCTCACATCACATCTGGCCTCCTGGGGCATGATCGTGGCCGCACCTGACCATCCGGCGCGCGAACTCGCCTCGCAACTCGGTGCCGAACCGGCTGACAGCGACCCGGCAGCCGAACTCCTCGAATCCCTCGAGGTGGTCGAACAGCTCGGCGCCGAGGGTGGCCCGCTGGCCGGACGGGTCGACAGCGCTGCGGTGGCCACCCTCGGCCATTCCGCCGGCGGTGGCACCGTGCTGGTCGCCAGCACCGATGAGCGCATCGGCGGCTATGTGTCGATGGCGAGCGGCGGACCCGCCGACACCGCCGAGTTCCCCCAGATCCCGAGTTTCTTCCTCGCCGGTGAGATCGATGCCATCGTCACCCCCGCTGATCGCACCCTGCCAGCATTCGAGGCCGCTCCGGCACCATCGTGGTACTGGGAGATCGAGGCCACCGGCCACAATGGCTTCGATGACTTCTGCACCTTCGGGGGCGGCACCGGGATCATCGGTGTGGCCGAGGCGGCCGGGCTCGGCGCCGTGCTCGAGAGCCAACCGCAATTGCGGACGCTCGGCGAAGATGGTTGTATCGAGCCGGCTGCTGCGGTCGAGGAGAGCTTCGACATCATCCGCCACGGCGTCACCGCCTGGTTGCGCTGGAATCTCGGCCTCGACGCCGAACTCGTGGGCTTCGGCCCAGCGGTGAGCGACGGATATTCACTCGGCGTGGTGGCGCTCGAGAAGTGACACGACGCGTCCTGTCGGGCCTCATCGCCTCAGCATTGCTGGTATCGGGCGTCGCATGCTCCTCGAGTGAGGGTGACGAAACCACCGCGAGCTCATGTCGCGCCACGGTCGCCGACGCGGTCTCAGCACGCGAGATCCCCGAACAGATCGCGCTCTTGGACCGGGCGCTCATCATCTGTCGTACGACCGAGGCGTTCGAGTCCGCCTTCTCAGACCACCCTGATGCCTTCGGTGTCGACGGAATCGAGTACGCCACGAGCCGATGTGACGCCCCGCCCAATGAGCGTGTCTCGCTGTCATCGATCTGTCGAGACTTGAGCCCACCCACCACCACCCAGCCGTTCCTCTTCGACAGTCAGATCGAGACCTATCTCGGCGTCACCTTGGATGGCCGAGAGGTCACCTTGACCTCCGATGAGATCCGCTTCGTCGAGGGTCGACCGGCGATCATCGTGCAGATCACCGATATCTTCACCGAGGAGGGATGCGTCGGCATCGAACGCGAATACCGACGCTGGGTGGACCAAGTACTCGATCCCGAACGCGGTGACGAGGCCTCGATCTACGCCCAACACGCTCTCAATCTCCTACGCTTCTTCGGCTGCCCCCCGCTGACATGAGCAGCGCCACCGGCCGTGGCTCAGCGGGAGGGATCGTCGACGCGACCGGCCATCTGTGTTGCAGCGATACGTCGGGTGTAGTGGAACACTCTGCGCAGGGCTTCGATCAGGTCGCGTTCGAGGGCATAGGGAGCCAGTTCCCGCGATCCTGAGTCGACCAGCCGGGTGGCCTGATCGGCGAAGGTTCGCGCGATGGTGCGATTGACATCGGTCTTCGCGGCACGGACCTGCTCGGCCACTTCAGCCGAGTTCGAGCCGATCGCATCTGCCACCGACCGCAGATTCGCGGTGACCAGCGCACCGAGGTCGCGGACCTGTGCGACGGCACGCTCACCGAGCACCGTCGACCGCTCGAGGCGTCGCCTGCCCAAGGTGGCGAGATTCACCTCCAGCACATCCCCGAGGCTCTCGAGATCATCGACGATTTCCAGCAGAACGAACAACTCGTCGGTTTGGCGCCGGTCGAGTCCGGACTGGGCGAGCGCCGTGAGGTACTCGACGATCTCGCGGTAGCGCTGATCGACCATCTCGTCTGCTCGAACGATCTGTGCGAGTTCATCCCATGAGCCCGACACGGCGATATCGGTGGCAGGCATCACCGCATCGGCGAGGTGCCTCGCGAGACGCGACGCTTCAATGCGCGCCGCTGAGAGCGCAAGGCTCGGTGCCTCCAGCAACCCGGGATCGAGCGCCGAAGGTACAGCGGCTGATTCCTCAACAGG
>SKFX01000251.1 GCA_007117775.1 Ilumatobacteraceae bacterium | reverse complement strand
CCTGCGTCCACATGCCATGACACCGCCCGAACGCGTCGTGGTCCTCGGGGATCGGCCGACCTACCTGGCTGAGGGGCGTGCCGCAGTGGTGGAGTCGACCGCCTGGGTCCGTGCCGTCGAAGGAGTGGCATCGCTCGCCGATGTGGAACTGCCCGACGCTGGTGTGATGATCACCCCGCATCTCGCGCTGCGATCCCCCGGATTCTCAGCACTCGTCGCCCGGCCGACCGCCGATGATGCGTCGCGCTGGGACGGTCTGCGGTGGTGGTATTCGGTCACCACCTCGGTGGCGCTGCGCACCGAGGCCGAGGTGCGTCGCCAGGAGTCACAGTGGGTGGGTTCGCAGTACGCCCACAGCGTCGAGGTCGAGGCCGCCGGCGTACAGGCGCTGGCCCTCGAACTCGAGGGTGTGCCGGTGGTTCCGAGTCGCGATGGAGATCCGCTGGTGGTCGTGGCGACGATGGTGGGTGAGGCGGCTGGAATCTCTGTGGAGCCTCCACGCGCCGGCCTGCGCGGTCGTGAGGGTGCCGATGCGGTACGTGCCATCGCCGGAGCGTCGAACCTGTTCAGTCGTCGCGTCTCCCTGTCAGGCCAGTGGTGGAAGAGCGCGATCGTGCCGATGATCGGCTTCCTGGTCGATGGCACGCCGGTGGCATTGATCGAACGCGATCGGCGATGGCTGATGGTGGAGGCATCCGGTGCGTTGCACACCGTCGGCGATGGCGACGCACCGGAGCTGCTGTCGAGCGCCTTCGTGCTCTCGGCCGCACCGATGCACGATCCGGTGACGGTGTCGGATCTCGCCCGTCTCAGCGTGCGCGGGACCCGGCGGTCATTGTTGGTGCTGTTGGGATGGTCGGCGCTCATCGCCGGCGTGAGCCTGACGGTGCCGTTGGCGGCCGGTGTCATCTTCGGCGAGATCATCCCCCAAGGTGAGCGTGGCCGACTCGGATGGCTGATCCTGGCACTCATCGTCGCTGCGGTTGCCGTGCTCCCGGTGCATGTCGCCTCGACCGCGGCGCGCACCTCACTCGAGGCCGAACTGTCGCTGCAGTTCCAGAGCGCGCTGTGGGGGCGGGTCCTGTTCAGCCCGATCGCGCGGATGAAGCGCTTCGGCGGCGGCGACCTCATCAATCGGATCCTGTCGCTCGAGATGGGTCGCGACATGCTCGCCCAGGCGGTGCTCGGCGCGATTCCGGTGATGCTGTCGGGGGCCTTCGCGATCGTGCTGCTCTTCGTCTACGACGCCACGCTCGCGATCATCATGGTGTTGTGGGGTCTGATCCTGTTGGGGATCACCGCTGTGGTGGCTCGCCGTACCGCGGCGTCACAACGCGAGGTGCAGGAGGCATCCGGCGAGGTGGACGGCTTCATGCTTCAGGTGCTCTCGGCGATCCCGAAACTGCATGTCGCAGCGGCTGAATCGCGTGCCTTCACCGCCTGGGCGCAGCGTTTCCGCGGTGCCATCGGGCGCGAGCTCGCCGAGCGCAGTGCACAGCAGACCCTGATCGCGACCGTCACCGCATCGGCGGGCACCCTGGTGTTGTTCACCGCCGTGGCTGCGACCGGTGTGGCCGGGCGCAATGTCGGCACGTTCATCGCGTTCCAGACCACCAATGCGTTGTTCCTCGGTGGGATCGGGGCGATCGCCGGGGCGATGGCCGCGTTGTTCCAGATGAAACCGGTGTTCACCCGCGGCATGGAACTCGTCGACGGCCCCGTCGAGGCCAGTGATTCGCGATCCGATCCCGGGGTGCTGCGCGGTGATATCGCGCTGCGCAATGTCACGTTCCGCTACACCCCTGAGATGGCACCGGTGCTCGATCGTCTCGACCTCACGGTGCGCGCCGGGGAGATGGTGGCGCTCGTCGGTGCCTCGGGATGCGGCAAGTCCACGATCCTGCGGGTGCTGTTGGGTTTCGAGGAGCCCGAGGCGGGCAGCATTCTGTTTGATGACCAGGATCTCACGTCGCTCGATATGGGTGCGGTGCGGCGCCAGATGGGCGTGGTGATGCAGGACGGCAGGTTGATGCCGGGCAGCATCCATCAGAACCTGAGCGGTTCGACCACGGTGTCTGAGGAGCGGGCATGGGAATTGGCCGAACTGGTGGCTCTCGCCGATGACATCAAGGCGATGCCGATGGGCCTCGAGACCGTCGTCTCAGGTGAAGGTGGGGCCTTCTCGGGAGGCCAGCGCCAACGGCTGTTGATCGCCCGTGCGCTCGCGGCCGGGCCGCGGATCCTCTTGCTCGACGAAGCCACGAGCGCCCTCGACAATGTGGCGCAGTCGGTGATCACGAAGAACCTCGGCGAGTTGGGTATGACTCGGCTCGTGGTGGCCCATCGCCTGTCGACGGTGATCGATGCCGACCGGATCGTGGTCATCGATGCCGGCCGGGTCCGCGAACAGGGCACCTATGACGAGTTGATGGAGAACCGTGACGCCTTCTATCGCCTTGCGACGCGTCAGACCGTGTGAGCTGAGCACCCGAGCGCGAGCCGTGCCCACGCGGTGGTGATTGCGCCGCGGTCGTGGCAGTGGAAGAACTGTCGCTCACCGGGGAGGTATCCGGTGTCGGTCTCGAACCAGTAGTACAGGATCGGTTCACCCGGCCAGGTCTCGCCGTGACGGGCCGATTCGATCCACTGCCGGCCGCGCCCGATCGCCGAGTTGAACTCGTCGGAGCCGACCGGACCGAAGCCGACACCGGGCAGGTCGCGGCGCCCGGCGAGATGATCGGCGATCTCGGCGAGACTCAGCATCCGGGTGCTCGTTGAGATCACCGATGATGACCAACTGCCGTCGAGCCGCTGGGAGCCGACGAAACGCAGTGT
>SKFX01000046.1 GCA_007117775.1 Ilumatobacteraceae bacterium | reverse complement strand
GGTGATGCGTCATGAACGTGTTGGTGACCGGCTGCAGTTCGGGGATCGGGTTGTCGACCGCGGTGCGGTTCGCGTCCGCCGGCCACACGGTGATGGCCTCGATGCGCAACCTGGCCGCGGCGGGCGATCTGCACGATGCAGCGGCCGCGGCCGGTGTCGAGGTGTCGGTGGTCGCGCTCGATGTCACCTCAGCGGACTCGATCGCCGATGCCGTCGCCCACACCACCGAGATGCTCGGATCGATCGACGTGCTCGTCAACAACGCCGGCGTGGAGCTGTTCGGGGCGGTGCATCTCGTCGGTGATGACGAGATGCACTGCCTGTTCGACACCAATGTGTTCGGTGTGGTGCGCATGTGTCGGGCCGTGGTGCCACAGATGCTCGAAGCCCGATCGGGCTGCATCATCAACGTCGGTTCCATCGCCGGCCGGGTCGGCGCCCCGTATTCGGGTCTGTATGCGGCCACCAAACATGCGCTCGAAGCGCTCTCGGAGGCAATGCACTTCGAGCTGTCACATCTCGGGGTTCGGGTGTCGGTGATCGAACCCGGCCAATTCGCCACCCGCATCTCCGATAACGCCATGACCGCAGCGGCGATGGGTCCCGACACCCCCGAGCACGCGCGCTTCGAGGCGTTCCGCACCGCTCAGCGCTCGCTGGTGTCTGGCGAACGCGGCGACGCCGCTGTCGTGGCCGATGTGATCCTCGAGGCGGCCACGACCCAGACACCGAGGCTGCGCTGGCTGGTGGGCGACGATGCCGAGTTGATCGCCGCGACCAAGTCGCAGATGGGCTTCGAGGAGTTCGAGGCCGCCATGCGCGCCACCCTCGACTGGCACGACTGACGGCGGGCCGCGGCGCCGATGGCGTTTCCGCGGGCGGTGCTGTGATGCACACCGGCCGATATCGCCGAGCGCGGCCTCGGGTGCCGGGTCGATGAATCGGCCGGTACACTTCGGCGGCCACAACATCGGTCGTGTCACACCGGCCGTTCACCCTGCTCCGAGAGGGGCCGTTGGCCACCGGTGGGTGGTCCCGTCCGAAGGGAATGACATGAGAACATATGAATTGATGGTGATCATCGACATCGACCTCGATGACTCCAAAGCACAGGGATGGATCAAGACCGTCACCGAGGCGATCGGTGCGGCGGGGGGCTCCATCCACGGTCGGCCGCACTGGTGGGGGCGCACACAGTTCGCCTATCCCATCGATCACAAGACGGCCGGGTACTACTTCGTGATCGAATGCCTGGCCCCGGCTGGTTCCCTCGATGAACTCGAGCGATCGCTGAGGATCGCGGACGATGTCGTCCGCCACAAACTGATCCGACTGCCAGAAGCCGAGGCCGAGCGCCGCGGCATGATCGGCCAGAGCGCCTGAGGGCGCGTCTCGAAGGGAAATCATGGCTACCAACTCCAACTCCATCACGCTCGTCGGCAACCTGACGCGCGACCCGGAACTGCGCTACACCACCGGCGGCCGCGCCGTCGCGAACTTCGGGATCGCGGTGAACCGTCGCTATCAGGTCAGCGGTGAGTGGCAGGAACAGACCTCGTACTTCAACATCGTCGCGTGGGCCGAACTCGGCGAGAATGTGGCGGCATCACTGCACAAGGGCAACCGTGTCGTGGTGTTCGGCCGCCTCGAACAGCGCGAATACGAGAACCGTGAGGGCGAGAAGCGCTCGATGGTCGAAGTCGTCGCCGATGAGGTGGCGCCCAGCCTGCGCTGGGCCCAGGCCCAGATCGAGCGCACCGAGCGCCGTGACTCTGCTGGCGGTGGTGCACCCGCTGGTGGTGGCGGCGGCGGGGCGGGTCGTGCCCCGGACCCCGTCTATGGCGACGAAGAGCCGTTCTGAGCCCACTGAGCTGAATCGTCTAGCACACCAGTACCCCACAGGAGATCGACATGGCAAGCAGGAAGAAGTCCACCCAGTCCCGCACGCGCGGCAAGGATCCCAATCCGCGCAAATTCAAGAAGAAGACGAGTCCGCTCGTCATCGACAAGGTCGAGTACGTCGACTACAAAGACGTCGACCTGTTGCAGCGGTTCATCTCGGACCGCGCCAAGATCCGCAACCGGCGCGTCTCGGGCAATGACGTCCAGCAGCAGCGCGAGGTGGCCAAGGCCATCAAGATCGCTCGCGAGATGGCGTTGCTCCCCTATGCCAAGCGGGTCGCCTCAGCCGGTCGTGGCCGGCCCCAACGCGACGGTGACTATCGCCGTGACGCCGAGCCGGCGACCGGTGAGAGCACCGAGAAGGTTTCCGATGAGTCGATTGACGACACCGGCGTCGAAGACACCGGTGCTGAGATGGCCGGCGAGACCGCCGAGGAGATGGCAGTGGTCGGCACTGAGGCCGAGGAGGCGTGACATGTTGGTGATCCTTCGCGAAGACCTCACCGATCTGGGCAAACGCGGCGACATCGTCGAGGTCGCCGACGGCCATGCCCGCAACTATCTGCTGCCCAAGGGCCTCGCCATGGTCGCATCATCGGGTGCGGTCCAGCAGGCCTCCAAGATGCGCCAGGCCCGCGATCAACGCGATGCCGCCGAGCGTGAAGCAGCCCGGACCGTGGCGTCCAGCCTCGTTCCCCAGGTGATCCGCATCGAGGCCAAGGCCGGTGCCGAGGGCAAGCTGTTCGGATCGGTCAGCACCACCGAGATCGCCGATGCGGTCCGCGACCAGACCGGGATCGAGATCGATCGCAAGACCATCAGCGGTGAGCCGATCAAGGAGGTCGGCGAGCACCAGATGACCGTCGAGCTGCACTCAGAGGTCTCGTTCCCGCTCCAGGTCGAGGTCGTCGCGGCCGACTGAGCCCGGTGATC
>SKFX01000128.1 GCA_007117775.1 Ilumatobacteraceae bacterium | reverse complement strand
GCTGGATCACGACCGCCCCGATGTACAGCGGACCCGCCCACGAACCCTTCCCCACCTCATCGAGGCCGACCACTGGCCCCGCATCGCACAGCTCGGATTCAAGCTCCAGGCTCGGAACCACAGCGGTGGTCACTGCTCCGCCATCGACGTAGGGGCTCGGTTCATCTGAGCGCGACTCCCGGACCGCCGGTCTCGACGTTGCCGACCCGCCACCATCCGGCATCGCTGGCGACCAGCGCGTCGAACGCATCAGAGTCGATTGCCGCCAACAACCCACCCGAGGTCTGAGGATCAAAGCACAGTGCCTCGGCGACCCGGTGGCCGACGGTCTCGAAGTGATCTGCGAGATAGTCGCGGTTGCGGGCATCTCCACCGGTGAGCACTCCGGCGAGGATCGCCTCAGGCACACCGGGGTAGGCCATCAGTCCCTCGGCCTCGATGACCGCGGTCACACCGGCTCGTTCAGCCATCTCCCAGCCATGGCCCGCCAGGCCGTATCCGGTGATATCGGTGACCGCGTGCACTGCGTCACCGAGTTCTCGCAGTTGTGCGGTTGCGGCACGGTTCAATCGCCGCATCCCCTCGATGGCGGCAGCGGCCGAATCGAGATCACCGCTGGCGAGGGCGAGGCCGGTACCGAGCGGTTTGGATGCCACGAGCACATCACCCGGGCGCGCACCGGACTTGCGGAAGATCCGGTCCGGGTGGACGAGCCCTTGGACGGCGAGACCGAAGATCGGCTCGGGGTTGCGGATGGTGTGGCCGCCGGCCACCACCCCACCGGCGGCAGCCACCGTGGCTGCTGCCGCTGCGAAGATCTCGCCCATCGCATCGTGTGGGAAGTGTTCGGGGAATGCAGCGATGTTGATCGCTGTGATCACCTCGGCACCCATTGCGAACACATCACTGCAGGCATTCGCCGCCGCGATCGCGCCGAAATCGGCCGGATCGTCGACGAGCGGCGGGAAGAAATCGGTGGTGGAGACCAACGCCTGGTCAGCATTGAGCCGATACACCGCAGCATCGTCGAAGGGCGCAAGACCGACGATCAATTCGGGGATCTCGACAGCGTCGAAGTCGCGCACCAACTCGGTCAGGAGCGATGCCCCCCATTTGGCGGCACATCCACCACATGAGGTCCACTCGGTCAGTCGCAACGGTTCACTCACAGCGGTCATGGTCCCACCCTAGATTCCCGCACCGCCCATGTCTCGGAGCACCCTGTGTCAGCGATGTGTCACGAGAACGAACGGTCGATCACCGGTTCAGGCCATAACGCCTCCCCGGAGACCGCAGCACTGGACCATTCGGGTGCCACCATCGGCGCGCTCAGCTGCACTGGGCCGTCGCGGACCTCGTAGATGAACGCGGGGCGCGCCCCATGCCAGCGGATCGCATAGCCAACTGTGGCGAGACGCTGATCGCCATCGCCGATTGGGATCCCATGCACCTCGAAATCGGCACCCAACCATGCCTCGGGGAAGCCACCGGGGAGGATCTCGCCACGATACGCAAGACGCGACTCGAGCCAGGCGATGACCCCGACACCATCGGGGGGCTCGGCATCGGCTGCGGCGCCGGCGACACCGGCCGCATTGCGGTGCCGAAGCATCGCATCGAGATCGGCCACGGCGCGCACCTCACCGGCGCGCAGCAGCAATCGGCCGACAGCCTCGAGGGCTCGGTCGACCATCCATCCAGGTTCGCGAGACAGCGCGGCCACGGCGGCTGAGACATCTGGCAACCACGGCTCCATCGGCTCACAGGCGCGTGACATCTCCTCGAGGCCGAGCAGGAATGCTGGCGGATCATCGTGCCGGTCGGCCGGGCCGACCAGGGCCAACTCGCATCGCTGCGCCACGATCTGGGACCAGATCGCTGATCCGTGTCGACCATCTGGCAACACGAGGCGGCTCGGGCGTTCTGTGACCAGTTCCCAGCCGTTGGCGACCTGCTGCGCACTGGGAAGCGATCCCGGCAACTGCCCCGAACCGCGCCCGTCATGGGCCAGTGCCACGACAACACTCGATCGATGGCCGATCGGGAGCACCATCGATCCCTCGGGCAGGTCGATCCCTTCGATGGGTTGTGAGGCGACCGGGCGCTCGGTGAGCAGATCCGAACGCGTCAACGCCACCGCGATCGGCGATGAGGACTCATTGGTGATCTCGATCACCGTCAGACCGCCATGGTCGCCGATCGAATAGATCCGCTGGAGCGCGTCCCCTCCCGGAATCCGCACCCGCGTCTCAACGACAGCGGTGCCAGCGATCCGTTCGGAACGCACCGCGGTCTCCTCGGCCGGCCGATACCAGCGATCCGACGCGGCGATGTACCACTCGAGCGGGGGCTGGTCGCCCCACTCGATGACATCGCCCCATGGTGTCACCGAGGCGCGCCACTTCGATCCGGTGACCCCGGTGGTCACCCACGAGTCTCCCGATGGCGCCGCTGCCGGGACTCGATGGCTCAGACGGCGCTGCGACAACGCGTGTCTGATCGCTGCGATCATCTCGAATCGAACCGGTCCAGTTCGCTGCGCGAACTGCGGGTCATGAGGTTCACCAGGGCATCTCGTGCTGCGACGCCCTGATGGCAGACCGCCACGACCTGCTCGGTGATGGGCATCTCCACACCGTAGCGAGCAGCGAGTTCGAGCACACTCGGCGAGCTCTTGACGCCCTCGGCCACCATCGTCATCGACGCCAAGATGTCCTCGATGCGTTCGCCGCGCCCGAGCGCGAGGCCGACGCTGTTGTTGCGGCTCTGACGCGATGAACAGGTGGCGATCAAGTCACCCGCGCCGGCGAGGCCGGAGAAGGTCAATGGATCTCCTCCCATCGCGACGCCGAGGCGCGACATCTCGGCGAGACCGCGGGTGATCAACGTTGCCCGAGTGTTGTCACCGAACCCCATCCCCTCGGCCATACCCGACGCGATGGCGATCACGTTCTTGACCACACCCGCGACCTCGCAACCGATCACATCAGGATTGGTGTAGACGCGCAGCGTCGGTCGACTCAGCACCCGTTGCAACTCCTCAGCGATCGTTGCATCAGCGATGCCGACCACCGCTGCCGCGGGTTGGCCGGCGATGATCTCTCGGGCCAGATTGGGTCCGGTCAGCACCCCGACCGGCCGGCCGGGGAGTTCCTCGGCGAGCACCTCAGTCATCCGCAACAGCGTCGAGGGCTCGAGACCCTTGGACAGGCTGATAACGGGCACCCAAGGCCTGATATGGCGTGCGACCTGTATGGCGATCTCACGCATACCGTGGGAAGGGACGCCCATGACGACGACATCGGCACCACCGACGGCATCGGCGAGCGCGCCGGTCGCGGTCAGCGATGCGGGCAGGTCGAAGCCGTCGAGATAGGCCCGATTGCAACGATCCGAGTTGATCTCGTCAGCGAGTTCGCTCCGGCGCGCCCACAGCACGGTCTCGGTGTTCTCACAGGCGATCGCCGCCACCGTGGTACCCCAGGATCCGGCTCCGATGACGCCGAGCCGCAACGCCCCTTCGACGCCATGGGTTGAGGTGCGCACGTCAGCCACGGACACAGCGTAGACATCTCGGATCAGGCCCGGTTGCACGAGCGGCCACACCGAGGCGCCGCTGCGCCACCGCCGACCCTATGGTGGGGTCATGGCGGGCGTCGTCCTCATCCCGGTCAAGGCCTTCGATCAGGCCAAGGCACGTCTGTCGACCCACCTGAGTCCGACCCAGCGCCGCTCGCTCGCTCGCTCGCTCGCCACTGCCGTCATCGCAGCGATCCACGACCACGACAGCGGACTCGTCATCCATATCGCCTGCGATGATGACGAGGTCGCACAGTGGGCTCGCGACAGCGGGGCGAACGTGGCGTGGGGCCCCGGACTCGGGCTCAACGGCGCGATCGACACCGGGATCGCCTCACTCGCGGCCTCAGGCGTCGATCGGGTCGCTGTCGTCCACGCCGATCTGACGCGCCCCGAGCGCCTCGGCGTCCTCCTCGACAGCCATCTCATCCCACCACCACCCCAGCACGACCAGTCCATCCCGACACCGTCGGTGGTCCTCGTCCCGGATCGGCACCGTGACGGCACCAACATCATCATCCAACCCACCCGGCACCCGGTGCCCGCCAGCTACGGGCCCGGATCATTCCGAAGGCATCTCTCGCTCGCCATGGACCGTGCCCGGTCGCTCTCATGGAGCGTCGCAATCCGCTATGACCCCTTGCTCGGCCTCGATATCGACACCGTTGAGGATCTCTCCCATCCCCTTGCGGCTCGCTGGAGGAACGAGGTCTCCGATACCGGCATCACCACCTCGGAGATCGACCACACCACGGAGTCGACGATATGACGAACCAACCGAATCAGCCCGGCCAACCACCGGTAACCGGCCATCGCATGAGCACGGACCTGACAACACCGTCATGCGCGCTGGCGATCGGCGCGCACCCTGATGATGTGGAGTTCGGCTGCGGTGGAACACTTGCCAAATGGGCACTGGCGGGCACCGTGATCCACCATCTCGTCTGCACCGACGGCTCCAAGGGGACCTGGGACCCCACTGCGGACATCGACAGACTCCGACAGGTCCGTGAGGTCGAACAGCGCACCGCTGCTGGGCTCCTCAGCGGCCCTCGAGCCGGTGAGGTCCGATTCCTGCGCCGTATCGACGGCGAACTCGTCAATGATGCTGTGACACGCGCCGAGGTGGTCAGAGCGATCCGCGAGCTGCGGCCCGACGTGGTCCTCGGCCACGATCCGTGGAAGCGATATCGGCTTCACCCCGACCATCGCGCCGCGGGCTGGCTGACATGTGATGCCATCGTGGCAGCCCGCGATCCCCATTTCTTGCCCGAGATGGGACTCGACCACCACCGTCCGGCCGCGCTGCTGCTCTGGGAGGCCGATCAGGTCAACCATATCGAGGACATCTCGACCACGATCGAGATCAAACTCGATGCTCTGATCGCCCATTCCAGCCAACATGAGACCACATTGGGCGCTGTCGATGAGGCTGGGATCGACCGGTTCCGGACCCGGCTGCGCGAACGCCACCGCGACCTGGGTGCTGATCTCGGATTCGCTGCCGCCGAGTGCTTCGCTCGGATCGATGACCTCTGAACGATGACGACACCGGCAGCGACCCGGACGCGAAACAGGGGCCGGACCGAGTGGTCCGACCCCCATCACGACTGATCTGCCACGACGCGATGATGCCGTCGCGCAATGGTCAGCAGGTTGGCACTGGCCTCAGCCAGCGCTGGCTCACTTGTTGAGCTGGGTCTTGAGGCCCGCAGCCGACGTGAACTTCATGGCCTTGGAAGCCTTGATCTGCACCACATCGCCGGTGCGGGGGTTGCGGCCCTGACGCGCGGCGCGCTTGGTGATGCTGAACGAACCGAAGCCCGGCCAGGCGACCTTGGAGCCCGACGAGGTCTCCTTGACGACGACGTCGAAGAAGGCCTGGACGGTGCGCTCGGCATCGGCCTTGGAGACTCCGGCCGCGTCGGCCACTGCGCTGATGAGTTCTGCTTTGGTCATTGGATTTCCTTACTGGGTAGGTGGATGGGTAACTGTTGCGAAACCGCACCTGGTGATTTCGTGACAACCGGTACTCCGTGCCAGGACTCCGGAGACGTCCATCGTCGCCGGCCCGAGGTGCCCGTTCTTCTCTTGTGTTGCCAGCCATCCCAACGACTTTGGGCCACCTGAGGCAAGCATCCTGATCATTGCATTTGCAATGACATCTCCAGTGGTGCCGCCAGCCACAGGTGCTCGGCGATGGATTCACCCCCCATCCACCACCGAAATCCGGGTGTGGACTATAAACGAGGGGCAGTGGAACCTGCGTGGCGATCACTGGTCCAGGCGATGAGGACGGCGGCGTGACCGACGTCGCCAGGGCCCCTGCCCACCGCACTTCAGACCTCTGCGGCCCCCGCGACGCGACGGACCACCTGAGCGCGCCGGCCGATGTGCTGGAAGGTCCGAGTCGCACACGCGTCGTGATCGACACCTCGGTGTTGATCGCTGATCCCAACTGTCTCCACGCATTCGCCGACTGCGAGGTGGTGGTCCCCCTCACCGTGATCGAGGAACTCGACGGGCTCAAGACACGCCCCGACGATGTGGGCAGAGCGGCGCGCACGGCACTGCGAACACTCGAGGAACTGAGGATCCGCAACGGCGGGTCCCTGGCCGACGCCGCTCCGCTCGAGACCAGCGACGCCACCGTGCGCATTGAGATCAACGGCATCCAGCGCCACCGACTCGTCGAGCATGGCCTCGATCCGGCCGCCCCCGACAACCGCATCATCGGAGCGGCGCTCGGCCAGGCCGAGCTTGGCCCGACCGTCATGATCTCCAATGATGCGGCCTTGCGCATTAAGGCCGCCCATCTCGGCGTTCAAGCCGCTGAGCACCGGCCGACACCGAACCGTCAAGCCGATCAGGCCGCCGGATGGCGTGCACTCGATGTGGACCATACGTGCATCGACGACCTCTACGCCGGTGGCAGATGCGCGCTCGCCGACCTCGACGGGGCCGACGATGTCTCAGATAACGGGTTCGTGGTCCTGAAGGCCGGATCGCAGTCAGCCCTTGCGCGCCGACAGGGCAGTGCGCTGAAGCTCCTCGCGTCGGCGACACCCGAACCGTGGGGACTGCGACCACGCAACAAAGAACAGCGTTTCGCGCTTGAGTTGCTCTTGGATCCCGATGTGTCGATCGTGGCCCTCGACGGTCGAGCTGGCACCGGCAAGACCCTGCTTGCGATCGCAGCCGGTCTCGAACAGGTGGTTGAACGGCGGCTCTACGAGCGACTTGCGGTCTACCGGCCTCTCGTGCCCGTCGGGCGCGCCGAGGTGGGATTCCTGCCAGGTGGCCTCGAGGAGAAGCTCGACCCGTGGATGTCAGCCATCCACGACGCCATCGTGGCATTGACCGAGGAGGGCTCGAGCCATGATGCCCGCCAACTCGTCGACGAACTCGAGGCCCGCGGCCAGCTGACGTTGGAATCGGTCACCTTCTTGCGGGGGCGTTCGCTGCAGCGCCAACTCGTGATCATCGACGAGGCCCAGAACCTCGAGCCGACGACACTCAAGACGATCCTGACCCGAATCGGCGAACAGACCAAGATCATCTTCACCGGAGACACCAGCCAGATCGATGCCCCATATTTGGGCGAGTCCAACAACGCGTTGGCCGTATTGACCAACGCCTTCGCCGATCAAGCCTGTTTCGGACACATCACGCTGACCGCCTGCGAGCGAAGCGATGTGGCCAGCCTCGCTGCCGAGTTGCTCTGAGCCCACCGCGCAGACGCAGCGAGGCGACAGTCTGAGCGCCTCAGGTCCTCACCGCTCCCGAGCAGCTCGACGTGCAGGCCGTTGCAGATCGGACCGGATGTTGTCGCCTTCGACGCTTTTAGTGCTAAATTGATCTCACTGCGTTGTGGGTAGGTCCCCCGATGAGGAGATTGAGCCATGTCAATTGTTGAACTACTCGAGGTCGTGATCCCATCCGGAGATGATTGGCGCGACCACGCCGCCTGCAAAGGGCGAACCCGGCTGTTCTTCGCCCCCAAGGCGGAGCGGCCTCAGGCTCGTGCCCGCCGTGAGGCCCAGGCCAATCGCCTGTGCGCCTCATGCCCGGTGCGCACCCCATGTCGCAGCTTCGCCCGAGCCAACCATGAATACGGGTTCTGGGGCGGCGAATCAGAAGAGGACCGTCACCTCGCCGGCTTCACCGTGTCAGCTCCGATCGGTATCCGCGCCCGTCAGGCCGGGTGAACCCACCACCGCAACGTGACCGACTCGTCGGTCGCCAAGGCGCGCCACACCGGTGCCCTAGTCTGACGTGATCGAACCCGCCGCCTCGCCGAACACGCCCGAGCCCCAACTCGACGCCACAGAGACCGGCTCGATCTCTCGCCTGCACCGAGCCCAGATCGACGATGATTTCGTCGATCGGTCGAGGTTCTGCGTGATCGACCTGGAGACGTCGGGCCTCTCGAGCGGCGAAGACCGCATCCTGCAGATCGGTGCCGTCACCGTCATGCTCGAGCCCCGCACCGGTGCTGATATCGAATCCGTTCACGGATCCAACACCACCGCCCGACGGGTGCGTGTCATCGATGAGTGGTCGACCCTGGTGCGGCTCGGCTGGCCGCTGCGACGCGTCGGTCCCACCGACATCCACGGCCTGCGACGACGCGATCTGTTAACGGGACGATCAGCTCGATCCGCACTGCTCGAGTTGCGCGACCGCCTCGACGACAGCATCGGTGTGGCCCACAACGCCCGCTTCGACGCCGCATTCCTCGCTCATGCAGCTCGACGACACAACGTCGACCTCGGCGTCGACCGTTTCTTGTGCACCCTGCGTCTGGCACGCCTCGCCGATCCCGAACGCACCCACTCACATCGACTCGTGGCGATATGCGAACGCTTTGGAATCGTCCACGCACGGCCCCATGACGCCCTCGAGGACGCCCGAGCTGCTGCGATGGTCCTGCCCCATCTGATCGCCTCGAGCCCCGACGGCTGGGCGGCGGATACCTCGGTGTGGGTCGACGTTGAGACCGCGGCGCGCCTCGGCTCAACCTGAGTCGTAGCGCTGCAGGATCACCTCGGCAGCACTGCGTCGCAGATCGCACCACCGCTCGGGTTCGATGACCTCGGCGCTCGGGCCCAGCCGGACCATCAGACGCGCCAGCCAGTGCTCACTGGTCACTGCCAGCACCACCTCGACGACATCACCACCATCGAGGTGATCGATCTCATCGACCGGATACTTCTCGACCATCCACAACAGTGACGCCGGTAGACGCAGTCTCGCCCGAGTCAGTGCGGGGTCCCCGAACCACTCCCCCGGTGCCGGTAGCTCTTCATCGGGCGGGTCCACGAACTCGCCGGTCCGCTCGAGCGAGATGATCCGATCGATCCGAAACGTCCGGATGGCATCGATCGACGCACCGAGTCCGGTGTCGATCCCGGTCACATACCAGCGCCCACGATCGGTGAAGACCTGACGAGGAACCACCCGTCGCAACGCAGTCTCATCATTCGATGGGGACCAGTACTCCATCCCGACGACCTCAACCCGTCGTACGGCCTCGAGGAGGTCATCCACCGCCGGGGGCTGCTCGATCTCGATCGTCACATCTTCATCGATGATCCCCGGCTCACCGAGCGCAGCAGCCAGCTTGTTCAGACCCCGCACCAGCGCGCCATCGCGGTCCACCCCAGGGAGTCTCAGAGCAGCCCGCACCGCCACCAACAGCTCGAACGCCTCCACCGAAGTCAACTGCAACGGTCGAGTGAAGACCCGTGGCACCCCCATGAACACCACACCGTCATCGATGAACAGATCGATCAATTCGTCGGCATAAGGCGGCAGACCACACAATGAGGCGAGCTCGAGATCCTCGGTCACCTCGGCCTCGCTGAGGCCGAAGCGCTCAGCCACCTCTGCCAGGGGAACCGATTCACGCTCCATCAGCCAAGGCAACATCACCAACAGGCGCGATAAACGCTGTTCGGAGGTGCGGCGCCGGCTCATCGCGCCTCCAGCGTCGACCGCAACCATTCGATGACCCCGAAACGCAGTTCATCGGGAGCGAGCACCTCGGCGTCGGGGCCGAATCCGAGCACCCAGGCGCGCATTGCCTCGGGGTTGCGGTATTCGATGGAGAACTCGACCGAGCCGTCCTCGCCGCGTCGATGGACCGACTGCGGCCCGAGATCTCCTTCGAGCAGGCTGGCTTGGGGTTGATCGACGCGAACCAGCGCGGTCCTCAACACCTCAGAATCGGAGTCCGAGATCGCGATCAGCTTGGGGTCGGCAGGGAATGCCGCAGCGAGATCCACCGACGGACGCTCGAATGCGCCAGCCTCCCCGACCACGACCTCGCCTTCGATGCGGTCAGCGCGGAACGTCCGGCGCTCACCGTGCTCGCGGTCGATGGCCACGAGATACCAGAACCCGTGCCGCAGGAGCAGTCCGAGCGGTTCGACCGCGCGAGCCGCAGACCGGTACTCGAACTCGACGGCCGCTCGGGCTGCGATCGCCTCACGCAGCACCGCAAGCGCGGTGGTCAACTGCGGCGGATTCGGAATGCTCGCAGCGGCGATCGCCTCGGATCCGGCGCGACCCGCACCCAATTTCCACAGCGCGGCCTGGGCCGAATCCGATCGAGAACGGGTCGCTGCCACCGCCAACTGAACCGCTCGACGCTCATCGTCATCGAGGTCCACCTCGGCCAGTTCATAGCGATGCCGATCGATCCAGTAACGGGTCTGGCCGGCCTCATCACCGCCGACCGCGACCTCGGTCTCAATCGGAACACCGATCTCGCGCAGCAGCCGCTTATCGCGTTCGAACTGACCACGACTGGCGCTCAACCCTTCGGGGTACATCCCAGCGAGCTCAGCGGTGATCTGATGCAGGCTGAGCGGGTTCGACGTCTCGAGCAACAGCGCCAGCAGATTGGTGAGACGCTCCACCGGGTTGGCCATGGGCTCACACTAGGCCGACTCGCCGCGCAACGAGACAGCCCCGCAGGTCGCCGGCACTGACGACGACCCCAACGACGATCCCAACGACGATCCCAACGACGATCCCAACGACGATCCCAACGACGATCCCAACGACGATCCCAACGACGATCCCAACGACGAT
>SKFX01000119.1 GCA_007117775.1 Ilumatobacteraceae bacterium | reverse complement strand
GTTGCGGCGATGCTGCTCAATTGCGCGTCATCGATTGGAAGTCGCCGCCAGACCTACATCCTGCCCGTGCCTGTGGCGAAAGAACAGTGAAAACTCCTACCGGATAGACAACTGTCCATAGCATTTGGACAGTTGTCCATCCGGCCCTGAATCGAACGGCCAATCCGGTCAGCCAGCGTTGCAGGCCGCCCGGGTGGCACGGTCTCTGGACGCTGAGCAACACCGTGTCACGGTCCATCGTCGCCGCCGCCCGGTGAGCCGGCGCGCCGCATCGGTCGGCCACCTAGAGTGGAGTGGCCCACGACCGATCGGCACCGAAGGGGAATTGGCAATGAATCAGGACATGCACCACAAGATGGCCATGGCGGACGGTTTCATCGCTGCGCTCGACCAGAGCGGGGGCAGCACCCCCAAGGCGCTCGCACTGTACGGCATCGGTGAGGACCGCTACCACAACGACGATGAGATGTTCGATCGGATCCATGAGATGCGCAGCCGGATCATCGTGGACCCGGCCTTCGGTGGCGACCGGGTGCTCGCAGCGATCCTGTTCGCTGGCACCATGGACCGTGAGATCGACTCGATGGGCACCGCTGCGTACCTGTGGGAGCGCAAACAGATCGTGCCGATCCTGAAAGTGGACCAAGGCCTCGCGGCCGAGGCCAACGGCGCGCAGGTCATGAAGCCGATGCCCGGACTCGCCGAGCTGCTGGAGCGCGCCGTCGACAAGGGTGTGTTCGGAACCAAGATGCGCTCGGTCATCAGCGCTGCTGATCCCGCCGGGATCGCAGCGGTGGTCGACCAGCAGTTCGAGGTGGGGGTGCAGATCCTCGATGCCGGCCTCGTGCCGATCCTCGAACCCGAGGTCGATATCAACAGCCCCGATAAGGAACGCATCGAGGAGATGCTGGCAGCGTCGATCACCGATCATCTCCCAACGATCGGTGACGGCCGACACGTCATGTTGAAGCTATCGATCCCGACCGTCGACAACCTGTACCGACCGCTCATCGACGATGATCGGGTGTTGCGCGTCGTCGCATTGTCGGGCGGCTACCCACGTGACGAGGCCAATGAGCGACTGAGTCGGAACCACGGGATGATCGCGAGTTTCTCGCGTGCGCTCACCGAGGGGCTCAGCGCCCAGCAGAGCGATGCCGAGTTCTCCGCTGCCCTCGACTCGGCGATCGCCTCGATCTACGCCGCCTCCATCACCTGATCGCAGCGCCCGACCCCGATGCCCGACCCCGATGCCCGACCCCGGTGCTCGACGCGGCGATCATTCGACGCTGTCACACCCGTGGCGTAGCGTCGGGCCATGGCCCGACCGAGTTTCCTGCACGCCGCAGATCTGCATCTCGGCGCGCCGCTGTTATCGCTCGGCCGCCGACTCGATGACGATCGCGCCGAGCACTATCGGCGCTTGGCACGCGGTGCGCTCGACAATCTCGTCGACACCGCGATCGCTCGACGCGTCGATTTCGTCGTGCTGTCCGGGGACATCTACGACGCAGCCGATCGCGAGGTCAGCGCCCAGATCCGGTTCGCCAACGCCCTCGGGCGGCTGCACGAGGCTGAGATCCCGGTCTTCATCGTGCACGGCAATCACGATCCGGTGGTCACCTCGTACCGACCGGCGGCGGCGCTCCCACCCACGGTGACGGTGTTCGAACCCGACCGGGTCGCGGTGCATGTCCTCGGCGCCAGCGACGGCTCTGAGGTCGCAGTGGCCGGAACCAGTTTCGCCCGGGTGCACGAGTCGCGGAATCTGGCTGCGGACTTCGCGTCGATCGACACCGGTGGCCGGCGCTGTGTCGCCGTCCTGCATGCGAATGTCGACACGACGGTCGGCCATGATCCCTATGCCCCCTGCAGTGTCGATGATCTGCGGGCTGCGCCCGTGCACTATTGGGCGCTCGGCCATGTGCATCTGCGGACCCTCGAGTCCCTCGGCCATGATCGTTGGTGGGCGTACTCGGGGAACCTCCAGGGCCGCAGCACCAAACCGTCCGAATGCGGACCCAAGGGCGTACTCATCGGCGAGTTCACCGACCATGGTGTGGCCGAGGCTGAGTTCGCGGCCTGTGACGCGGTGCGCTTCGAGCGGATCGATGTCGATGTCAGCGAGGCCGACGATGCCGCCGATGCGTTCGATATCGCGGCCGACCACATTCGCAGCGCGGTCACCGAGGCCGGTTCGATCCCGCTGTTGATCCGACTCGGACTGTTCGGCGCCACCGCAGCGCATGAGGCGCTGGCATCTGAGACGGTGGATCTGACCGAATTGCTGCGCGAGAGCCATCCCGACTGTGCTGGTGACGGCGCGATCCTCGCGGTGCGGTCCTCGACAACTCCGTCCATCTCGCGCAGCCAACTCCTCGACCGTCAGGATCTGTTGGCCGCGGTGCTGCAGCGTCTCGACGAACTGCGCGCCGGCGGCAGCGATGCCATCGACGCGGTGGTGTTCGATGATCTCGCGTCGACCATCTCGCACCGGCGCACACGGGACCTGATCAGCGCGGCCCGGGATCGCTCGGCCGATCTCGGTGTTGAGATCCTCGATGCCGTCGAACGCCGTCTCATCAGCGCCCTGGTGGAACGGCGATGAGCGACCCCAGTATGGATCCGGTTGCCGGCGATACCAGTGGTATCGAACGCCTGCGGATCGAACGGATCGCCATCGATCGATTCGGTGGATGGTCTGATCGTTCCCTCGAACTCCCCGATGACCCGCTCATCGTGATCCATGGATCCAATGAGGCCGGCAAGTCCACCCTGGCGGAGTTGATCACCTGGCTGTTGGTCGGCCCATCGGGCTCTGCGGCCAATGCCCAGCGATTCGG
>SKFX01000202.1 GCA_007117775.1 Ilumatobacteraceae bacterium | reverse complement strand
GTCACCATGATCGAGCGAGATGTGGTCGGTGGTGCGGCGCATCTGTGGGACTGCATCCCGTCCAAGACGATGATCGCGACCGGCGGCGCGTTGAGTTTCACCCGTCGTCTCGAGGGGATGGGCCTCGAACAGGGGGCCTCCCAGGTCGATATCGACGCCCTCACGAACCGCATCGATTCGATCAAGGATCATCTGCGCGCCGATGTCACCACGTTGTTGGAGAGCCAGGGCGTCAGCCTGGTCCGCGGTACGGCACGCTTCGTCGACACCCATACCGTGGAGGTCGAGACCCTCGAGGGGACCCGCACCATCGCCTTCGACACCGCGCTGGTGGCGACGGGCTCGCGGCCGCGGATCCCGGACTGGTGCCATCCCGACGGTGACCGCATCTTGACCACCCGCGACTGCTATCCGCCCAAGGTCTTCCCCGAGAGTGTCACCGTGATCGGATCGGGTGTCACCGGTGTCGAGTTCGTCCACATGTTCTCCTCATTCGGCGCGCAGGTCTCGTTGGTGGTCAGCCGCCAGCAGGTGCTGCCCGGCAAGGACCCCGAGGTCGCCGCGGTGCTCGAAGAGGACTTCATGCGCCGCGGTGTGCGGCTCGTCATCGGCGCGCGTGCAACAGCCATCGAACGCGCCGTCGACGATGAGCACGGTGAACATGTGGTGGTCCGCTGCGATGACGGCCGGGTGCTGCGATCCAGTCATGCGGTGCTCGCCATCGGCTCGGTGCCCAATACCGAGAACCTGAACCTGTCCGCAGCCGGGATTGAGGTCGACCCGGGCGGGTATATCCCGATCAACCATCACTGTGTGACCTCCCAGCCCCATATCTACGCCGCCGGCGATGTCAGCGGGAAGTTGCCGTTGTCCTCGGTGGCCACCATGCAGGGACGCAAGGTGGCCGATCATGTGATGGGCCTGCACGCTCGCGCGCACCGCCACCTCGACTACGACAAGGCGGCTTCGGCGATCTTCACCGAACCCGAGATCGCCGATGTCGGCCTCGCCGAGGCCGAGGCGTTCGCATCGGGCCGCAAGATCCGCGTCACCAAGGTGCCGTTCTCGGTGACACCCAAGGCCCTGATCAACAATGATCCGCGCGGGTTCGTCAAGATCATCTCCGATCCGGCCACCGGTGTGGTGCTCGGCGGCTCGATCGTCGGATCACACGCCGCTGAATTGATCTCGGTGATCGCACTCGCGGTGACCGCGAACCTCAAGGTCTCCGACATCGTCGAGAGCCTGCTGGTGCATCCGGCGCTCAGCGAAGCGCTCGCCGAAGCCGCCGAGTGACCGGGCCCATCGCGTCAGTCGATGATCGCCTGCATCACCAACTGATGTAGTTGGCTGCGCAGCGGATGGGTGCTCGAGGGCAGCAACTGGGTCATGAACACCACACTCAACTCCTCGGTGGGATCCACCCAGAATGTGGTGCTGGCCGCACCGCCCCACCCGTGGTCGCCGACACTGCCGGGCACTTTGGCGGCGATGGGATCGATGGTCACGCTGACCCCGAGGCCGAACCCGACCCCATCGAAGGTGGTCTCGGCGAACAGGGGTCGACCGAACGCTGACAGATCGGCATTGCCGGGCAGGTGATTGCGGGCCAGATAGTCCGCGGTCCGCGGCCCGATGACGCGTTCGCCGTTCGAGCCGAGACCGCGACAGCGCAGCATCTCGGCGAAGCGCAGATAATCGGCCGTTGTCGATACCAGCCCACCGCCGCCGAGCAATGCCGTGGGTTCACGGCGGACACCGTCGCCGAGCTGGTCGAACCGGAAGATCTCGCGGGTTGTGGGCATCGGCGCATACAGCGCGGCGAGGCGATCGGCGAGTGCACCATGTGCCCAGAACGCGGTCTCATCCATGCCGAGGGGGTCGAGGACCAAGGAGCGCAGGGCATCGTCGAGGCGTTGGCCACTGATCACCTCGATGAGGCGACCGAGCACATCGGTGGACATCGAGTAGTTCCATTCGGTGCCCGGCTGGAACAACAGCGGCAGTGTGGCCACGGTGTCGACGACGCCGGTGAGGTCGAGACCCGATGGCAGACCGAAGTCGAATCCGGCCCGTCGGTACAGTTCGTCGACGGGATGGGCCTGCATGAACCCGTAGGTGAGACCGCTGGTATGGGTCATCAGATGCCAGATGCGCATCGGCTCGACCACCGGTTCGAGCTCAGGTGAGGTCGCCGATCCGGACCGCCACACCTGCTGGTGGGCGAATGCCGGCAGATAGTCAGCGACCGGATCGTTGAGTTCGAAACGTCCGTGTTCCCAGAGTGCGAGTGCCGCCACGGTGGTGATCGGCTTGGTCATGGAGTAGATCCGCCACACGGTGTCGGCCGCCACCGGCACCGAGTTCTCGACATCGGCGTGGCCGCTGTGGTGCAGATAGGCGAGCCGGCCGCGGCGCATCACCGCGACCTGCCAGCCCGGCAATTGTCGGCGTTCGAGATAGCCGTCGAAATGTGCGGCGATCCGCTCGAGACGATCGGGACACAGCCCGACCGATCCGGGATCCGCCACCGGCGGCCAGTCGCTCATCTCGCCGGTGCGCTCCATGGGATTCTCAGTCGATCGTGGCGACCACGTCGCCACCACCGACGGCCTGGCCGGGTTCGACGTTGATGGCGGTGATGGTGCCCGCCTTCTCCGCTGAGATCTGGTTCTCCATCTTCATCGCCTCGAGCACCACGATGCCCTGGCCCACCTCGACGTCCTGGCCGACCTCGACGAGCACTTTGACGATCGTGCCCTGCATCGGCACCGTGACACTGCCAGATCCCACCGCACCACCGGTGCTGGTGCCACCGGGGCCGCCGCGTTTGGTCGGCCGGGCCTTGG
>SKFX01000216.1 GCA_007117775.1 Ilumatobacteraceae bacterium | reverse complement strand
CTGACCGACGCCGATCACTCGGCACGGTTCATTCAGCACGGTTCATTCAGCGCCGACGAAGTTGGCCAATAACGCGTGGCCGGCGTCGGTCAAGATGCTCTCGGGATGGAACTGCACGCCCTCGATGGGAAGCTCCCGATGCCGCAGACCCATGATGATGCCATCGGAGGTGTGCGCTGTCACGACGAGCGAGTCGGGCACGGTGTCAGGATCCACCACCAATGAGTGGTAGCGCGTCGCCACCAGCGGGGTGTCGAGTCCGTTGAACACCCCGGCGCCGTCATGGTGCACATCGGACACCTTGCCGTGCATCAACTCGGGTGCCTCGACCACCGTCGCGCCATAGCGGTATGCGATGGCCTGATGACCGAGGCAGACGCCGAGCACCGGCACCTGTGCGGTGGCGAAGGCATCGATGGCATCGCAGATGATGCCGGCATCCTCGGGCCGGCCCGGCCCGGGCGAGATCAACACCGCATCGGGCGCGAGGTCGAGGGCCTCACCAACCCCGATCGCGTCATTGCGCACCACGACCGGCTCCACACCCAATTCCCCGAGATACTGCACGAGGTTGTAGACGAAGCTGTCGTAGTTGTCGATCACCAGGACGCGGCGCACGCCACAGACACTACGCGGCCATCTGGCGAACCACACGAGACGATCCGTCTGCGACGGCGCGGTAGGATGGGGACGTGGCACCTCAGAAGCGCAAATCAGGTGGACGCGTCACCCCGAAGGGGACTCGACCGGGCGACCAGGTGGTGACCAACCCCGAGGAGAACACCGAGGGCGTGCACACCTCGGCGCGCTACACCCCGCCGATCACCAAGGAGATGCGCGAGAGCGCACCGTGGGTGCCGGCGCTGATGTTGGCGCTTCTGATCCTCGGCGCGGTGCTGATCGTGGCCCGCAATCTGGTATTCACCGGCAACAACTGGCTGACACTGTTGGGTCTCGGCTGCATCATGGGCGGTCTCTACACCGCCACCAAATGGCGCTAGCCGCCACCGCGACCAGTCGGGCCACCCACCGGTCACATGAGGGTGATCGGGCCCGATCAGAGCCGACGAACCGCAGTGGATGACCTGTGGATGAACGGATAACAACGTTATCCACAGTCGCGGGACCATTGTGGACAATGACGGTCTGAGCCGGAGTGACGACCGATGCGCGCATCGGTCATGTGATGATCATTCGTAGAGCGGCGCCACCACGATCATCTCCTCGAGACAGTGCTTGGGAGGTGGTGGATCCTCATCAGGGGCCAACGTCAACCGCAACTCCACCCCACAGACCCCGCACCGATACCTCATGTTGACCTTGCGCATCTCACCGGGCGGAGGCGGCGGCGGCAGCGGGGTCGTCAACGAGCGCAAGAGGGCGATGCCGGTTTTCCACAGGACGATGCCCATCAGCAGGCCGATCCCGACCCAGATGACGGTGGAAAACGCCATGGGATCAGGCTACCGCGGCACTGCGCCGGCCGCCGGGGTGAACACCGTCACCGCCACACACCGTCGAGAGTTCGATCATGGATCCTCGAGCATCGCTCGAGGATCCATGCCGATATGTGTTCCTCGGCCGGTCGTTGTGGGACCGGATCAGCCGAGGCGCTCGATGATGGTGGCGTTGGCCATGCCGCCGCCCTCGCACATCGTCTGCAGACCGTAGCGGCCGCCGGTGCGCTCGAGCTCGTTCAGCAGCGTCGCCATCAGGCGGGTGCCCGAGGCGCCGAGCGGGTGGCCCAGCGCGATCGCGCCACCGTTCACGTTGACGCGGTCCATGTCTGGATGCAGTTCCTTCTCCCAGGCGAGCACCACCGACGCGAAGGCCTCGTTGATCTCGACCAGATCGATCTGATCCATGGTCATCCCGGCGCGCTCGAGCACCTTGTGGGTGGCTGGGATCGGGGCGGTCAACATCAGACGCGGGTTGTCACCGGCGAGCGAGAAGTTGACGAAGCGGGCCCGTGGGGTCAAACCGAGCGCCTTGGCGCGCTCCTCACTCATGATCAGCATCGCTGACGCACCATCGGTGATCTGCGAGGAGTTGCCGGCGGTGACGCGCCCGCCCTCCTCCTCGGGACGGAATGAAGGCTTGAGGTTGGCGAGCGATTCCATGGTGGTCTCGCGCAGGCCGCCGTCGGTGGTCACCATCTCACCGTCGGCGCCGAGCACCGCGATGATCTCGTTATCGAAACGACCCTCGGCGGTGGCGCGGATGGCGTTGTGCTGGCTGCGCATCCCGAACGCGTCAAGATCATCGCGGGTCAGGCCCCACTTATCGGCGATCAATTCCGCCGAGATGCCTTGGGGAACGAGGCCACCGTCGCCGGCGTAGCGGGCATTCACCGCCGGGCCGAAGGGCATCCCATACTTGCCGTCGGCGAGCGCCGAGCCCATCGGAACCCGAGTCATCACCTCGACACCACCGGCCACGACGATGTCATAGGCGCCGGCGATGACGCCCTGAGCAGCGAAATGGGCTGCCTGCTGACTGGAACCGCACTGGCGATCGATGGTCGTTCCGGGGACCTCTTCGGGCCATCCGGCCGCGAGCACGGCATTGCGGGCCACATTGAGGCCCTGTTCGCCGACCTGCATCACACAGCCGAGCACGACATCATCGACCAGCGCCGGATCCACACCGGTGCGATCGACGAGCGCCTTGAGTGTCTCGGCGGCCAGATCCACCGGATGCCAGTCCTTCAATTGGCCGTTTCGCTTGCCGAGCGGTGTACGCACCGCGTCGACGATCACTGCTGTGGTCATGGACTCTCCTCAATCTCCAACTGACATCTCGAACTGACGCTCGAACTCATGGGCCTCGGCGAGGCGCAGCGCTCAGTCTGCTG
>SKFX01000206.1 GCA_007117775.1 Ilumatobacteraceae bacterium | reverse complement strand
CGCGATTCACCGGCCCAGCCGGCGCGGTCATGGCGATCGGCGTAGACGGTGTGCACCGTCGGCGCACCGCGACGCGACGCGGCGTCGTCCATCACATCGTCATGGAACAGTGCGAAGGCATGCATCAACTCGAACGCCCCGCCGGCATCGACGACGCGGGGATCGTCGGGATCACCGCCCGCAGCGACGAATCCCCAATGGCAGAACGCCGGTCGGAGCCGTTTGCCGCCGGCGAGCACCAGATCGCGGATCCCGTCGATCGGGCCGGCGAGGCCGGCGTCGAGGGCCACCCAACGATCGCGCTCGGCGCTGAGCAGTTCGTTCAGTCGGACATCGACGCGCTTCGCGATCGTCGCCAGACTCTCCGGTGCGTTCAACTCGTCTCCTGGTCCGCGCCGGCCTCGAGCTGAGCGACAACGGTGTCGATCTGCAGACGGGCATCGCCGATGCGGTTGCGGCATAACTCGATCAGCACAGCGGCGCGCCGGACGCGGTCTGCGAGCCGGTCGACATCGATCTCGCTGGATTCGAGTTCGGTGAGGATCTCCTCGAGCTCTGCGACGGCCTCGCCGTAGCCGATCGAGTCATCGATCGCGCCCTGATCTTTCTTGGTTCGTTCAGCCATCGTGCTGCTCCACTCCCCCCACCGTAGTGGGGTCGGCGTCAGGCCCCGACACCGCTGCGACGGTGCTGGTCACCACACCGTCCACCAGATGGGTTCGCACCGCCTCGCCGGGGGTGATATCGCCGATCGATCTGACCACCGCACCAGCGGCATCGGTGGTGATCGACCACCCGCGCGCCAGCAGCCTGGCCGGGTCATGGGCGCCGATCCGGGCCTCGGCCACCGCGATCGACGCCTCGGCTGTGCTCAACCGCCTCGAGGTTGCCACGCCGATGCGTTCGACGGCACGATCCACGCTGACGCGCTCTGATTCGAGCACCCGCACCCCGGAGTTGACGAGGCGCTGGCGGCGTTGATCCAGACGCAGATCGGCGCGCTCGACGGCGGTGTGGGTGTGCCGGGCGATGCGATGGGTCAGATCGGCGATCCGGCCATCGGCGCCGGCGAGGCTGAGCCGGCCGAGTTCCGCGATCCGGCCCCAGGCCGTCTCGGCGCGCCCGACGGTGTCGCGGACCCGATCGATCAGCATCGCCGCGCACGCCGTCGGAGTCTTGAGCGCGCTGTGGGCCACCTCATCGGCGATCGAGCGGTCGATCTCATGGCCGATCCCGGTCACGACCGGGATCGGTGACGCCAGGATGGCCTCGGCGATCACCTCGGCATCGAAGGTCGCCAGATCATTGCGCGATCCACCACCGCGGATCACCGCGATCGCATCGAGGTCCCGGGTCGCCAACCGGGCAATCGCTGCGGCGATCTGGTGCTCCGCGCCTTCGCCCTGGACCGCGGTGTGGTGCAGCAGGATCGAGAACCCGAGCGCGGATTCGCTGAGCTGTTCGGTGAAGTCGGCATAGGCCGCGGTCCCCTCACTGGTGACGAGACCGATCTGCAACGGCAACGGCGACAGCTCGAGCATCCGGTTGTCATCGAAGCGACCCGATGCCCGCAGACGGCTGAGCACCGCCTCGCGGGCCATGGCGAGATCCCCGAGGGTGAAGTGCGGATCGATCTCGCGCATCTTGAGGCCGAGCCGCCCGCCCGGAGCCCAGAAGTCCGGGATGCCGAAGATCCGCACCGCCACCCCGTCGTCGAGGCTGAGACGGTTCTGCTCGAGGATCGGGCGGATCCGACGGCGAACATCGGCGAACAGGTTGACCTGGATGACGGCGCGCTGGCCGTCGAGTTCCTCGGCCAACTGGAAGTACGCGTGTGGGCCGCGCGCACTCCAGTTCTGGATCTCGCCGCGCACCCACACCCCGGATCCGAACTCACGGTGCAAGACAGTGTTGATGGCGCGCGCCAGTTCGTTGACGCTGAACGTCTGCTCGGTGTCGCCGAGCGGTTCAGCGGCACTCATCTGCGTTCACCGATGACCAGACAGCGATCCTGCAGGGTCCCGAGCGCATAGGACGCGTAGTCGATGCCGAAATCGCGATACAGCGATCGACAACGCGCACTCCACGACAGTGCTGCGGGATCCGAGATGCGATGCACCACCTGCATCACACCGGTCTCATAGACCCGGTACTCCGCCCAGGTCCCCGGGAAGTCCTTGGTGCAGCCGATCTCGATCGACGCGATCCCCGACCGGGTCATTGACCGGACTCGATGCCGGTGGGTGTGGCCGGCGGCGTAGGCGATGATCGAGGCGCGCCGCTCGGCGATCTCATCGAGGGCGCCGCTCGGGTCGGGATGCAGACCGAAATAGGAGTCGCTGCGATTGCCGCCCTCACTCGCGATCCACTGTTGGTGGTGGCCCATCACGATGACCGGTTCGGTGGACTCCGCAGCGTGGAACTCGATCCACTCGAGCTGTGTCGCGCTCAACGATCCGGTGGTCGCTCCCGGGATCGCCGTGTCGACGAGGGCGATGTTCACACCGGGCAGTTCGATCCACGAGTCACCGGCGTAGTCGTGCTGATGGCGATACGAGTCATGGTTGCCGCGCACCACATGCAGCCGATCTGCGAACGCCTCGCCGTAACAGGACTCGAACGCCGCGAACTCCTCGGGTCGGCCATCGACGCTGAGATCACCCTTGACGATCACCGCCACCGGATCGATCGCTGCGATCTCAGCGGCCGCGGCGCGGTTCATGGTCTCTGGGTACGGCACCTCACCGGGCTGGGCGCGCATGATCGGACCCTCGGGATGATCATCGATGCGGCCGGCCTCGGTCTCGCCGAAATGCACGTCGTTGACCGTCGCGATCCGACACAGCAACTCCCCTGCCGGCCGTGCCAGGGTGCG
>SKFX01000232.1 GCA_007117775.1 Ilumatobacteraceae bacterium | reverse complement strand
GCGGGACTGATGACCGTGTTCGCCGGGGCGATGCTCGGCATCGTCGTCTCCGACAGCCTGATGGCGCTGTTCATCTTCTGGGAGTTGACCTCGGTCACCAGCTATCTCCTGATCGGCAACGACGATCGCAATCCACGGGCGCGCGCCGCTGCACTGCAGGCGATCCTGATCACCGGCGCCGGTGGTCTGGTGATGCTGGTCGGCCTGATCATCGTCGGCCAGGCAGCCGGGTCGTATCTGCTGTCGGACTGGATAGTGAACCCACCGCCGGCGACGACCACGGTCACCGCCGCACTGGTGTGCATCCTGGTCGGGGCGTTCACCAAGTCCGCCCAGGCACCGTTCGGTTCGTGGCTGCCGGGCGCGATGATCGCACCGACACCGATCAGCGCCTATCTGCACTCGGCCACCATGGTCAAAGCCGGTGTGTATCTGGTGGCGATCCTGTCGCCGATCTTCGCCGGGTTCGATCTGTGGCGGCCGCTGATCCTGGTCGTCGGCGCGACCACGATGCTGATCGGCGGATTGCGCGCCATGCGCCAGGTCGATCTGAAACTGCTGTTGGCCTATGGCACCGTCAGCCAACTGGGTTTCATGATGCTGTTGTTCGGAACCGGTGCGTACAAGATCGCCCAGGCCGGTGTCGTGCTGTTATTGGCCCATGGTGCGTTCAAAGCGGCGCTGTTCATGGTGGTGGGCATCGTCGATCACCAGGTCGGCACCCGTGATGTACGCGAACTGCACGGGTTCGGTCGTTCATGGTGGCCGACGGTCGCGGTCGGGGTGCTGAGCGCAGCATCGATGGCGGGTCTGCCACCGTTGCTGGGGTTCATCTCCAAGGAGAAAGCCTTCGAGGGGTATCTCGATCAGGGCACCTTCGGTGGAGCTGGGGTGGTGCTGGCGATCATCGTCATCGCCTCGGTCTTCACCTTCGCGTATTCGGCCCGTTTCGTGCTCGGCCTGTTCGGTGTGTTCGGCGACGCCGATCAGCCACAGCGGTCGCGTACCGCCCCCGCCCCCTCGGCGGTCTTCGTGGCACCAGCGGTGCTGTTGACCATCTTCACCGTCGCCGCCGGCATGATCCCCGGGAGCATCAATGCGCTGGTGCGCGCCGCCACCGTATCGCTGTATCCGGGCACCACCCCGGCCACGGTGAAGCTGTGGGCCGGCTTCAACACCGCATTGGCACTATCGGCCGCCATCGTGGCCGCCGGTGTGGTGCTGGTGGTGCTGCGCGGCCCGGTGGCGCGCGCCCAACAGCGATTCTCCGCCGTCATCGCGCCGATCCCGAGTGCCGAACAGGGGTTCTTGGCGATCTTGAAGGCCGTCACCGACGGTTCGCGCCGGTTGACTTCGGTGGTCCAGCATGGATCGCTGCCGGTGTACCTGGCGGTCATCATCACGGTCACCGCTGCGGTGCCATTGATCCCGGCCATCACCGAATTCAACCGGTTGCCGATGTGGGTCGACGCACCACTGCAGATCCCCCTCGCCGCGCTGGTGATCGGTGCGGCGCTCGGCGCAGCGGTCGTCAAACGGCGGATCTCGGCCGCGCTGATGCTGGGCGCCGTCGGATACGGCATGGCGGCGCTGTTCTTGGTCCAGGGCGCACCGGATCTGGCCCTGACCCAGTTCGCCGTCGAGACCCTCGCCACGGTCCTGTTCGTCCTGGTGCTCCGCTTCCTGCCGTCGCTGTGGTTCGATCGGGCATCCGCGATCGCCCGCTCGGTCCGCCTGGCGGTCTCGCTGCTGGCGGGTGCGGCAGTGTTCGTCATGGCGATCGTCGCGGCCGGGGTGCGCGGTGATGTGGCCGAACCGAATATCTCCGATGAGATGATCGTGCGATCCGCGCCCGATGCCAAGGGCAACAACGTGGTGAATGTGATCCTGGTCGACTTTCGCGGTCTCGACACCCTCGGTGAGATCACCGTGGTGGTGGTGGCCGCGCTCGGTGCGGTCAGCCTGGCGCGCCTCGGTTTCCTGGCACGGCGCCGGGCGAGCGAAGAGTCGGGGGCGGGCTCCGAGACGGGTCCCGAGACGGGATCAGCGTTGGAGACGGGACCGGCGACATGAGGCGCTCGGTGGTCGTCGACACCTCGGTACGGGTGCTGTTCTTGAGCATCCTGGTGCTGTCGCTGTACTTCTTGTTCGCCGGCCACAACCAGCCCGGCGGCGGATTCGTCGGTGGCCTCGTCGCCGGTGCAGCGATCGCGCTGCGCTATGTGGCCGGCGGGGTGGACGAGGTCCGCAGCGCACTGCCACTGCGCGCCCAGACCCTGTTGGGTCTCGGACTATTGGTCGCAGCGGTCACTGCGGCGGTGCCGATCGCGCTCGGCCACGATGTCTTGGACCACGCCTATGTCGAGACGACACTCGGCGCGCTCGGGGACATCAAGGCCACCTCGGCACTGCCCTTCGATATCGGGGTGTATCTGGTGGTGCTCGGCCTGATCATGATGATGTTCGAGGCCTTCGGCGACGAAATCAGCTTCGATGAGACCATCGGCGAGTTCAGCCCTGAACCCGGGCAGACCCCGACAGCTCCGGCCTCGATGGAGATGTACGACCTGGACCTGTTCGCCGAGCTGGCCGAACGGCGCCGACTGAGCGATCGCCATGAAGGGTCACCGGGCGGTGAGCGCCCATGAGCGTGCTGGTGGCGTTCATCGCAGCGGTGCTGGTCTCGACGGGCACCTGGCTGCTCCTGCAACGTCGACTATCGCGCATCATCGTCGGTGTCGGCCTGCTCGGCCATGCCGCGAACCTGCTGTTGGTGGTCTCGGGAGGCCGACGCGGTCGGGCCCCGCTGGTGGATCTCGACGGTGTCGAGGTCTACTCCGATCCACTGCCCCAGGCGCTCGCGCTGACCGCGATCGTGATCACCTTCGGGATCACGGTGCTGCTGCTCGGGATCGGGTTCCGCGCCTGGCAGGTGGACCAGGACGATGTCGTCGAGGACGAACTCGAGGACCGCTATCTGGCGCGCCGTCTCGAGGTCGATCCCGATATCGCCGATGAGGTCGAGGCCGAACGGGCCCAAGCCGCCGAGGAGGGACGCAGATGAGCGGCCTCGTCGCCGTCCCCATCGTGGCGCCGCTGATCGCCGCCGCGCTGTCGATCCTCGTCAGTCGCTGGCGCAACGCCCAGCGCGCCATCTCCATCGTGACCCTCGGCGCGCTGGCGGTGATCGCGGTGGTGCTGGTCCTCGACCTCGATGACTCCGGTGGCATCATCGTGGCCCAGGCCGGCGGGTGGCCGGCACCGCTCGGCATCAGCCTGGTGGTGGACCGACTGTCGGGGATCATGTTGGTCACCTCGGCCGCGATGCTGCTCGGCGTCCTGGTGTATTCGATCGGCCACGGTGGTGTCGAGCGCACCCAGGCGGCCTTCCATCCGGTGTATCTCGTGCTTGCGGCCGGGGTGAACGCCAGTCTGGTGACCGGCGATCTGTTCAACCTGTTCGTCTCGTTCGAGATGATGCTGGTCGCGAGTTATGTGCTGATCACCATGGGCGGCCAGCGGGAGCGGATCCGGTCCGGGATGACCTATGTCGTCATCAGCCTGGTGGCCTCGACGTTCTTCGTCGTGGTGCTGGCGCTGCTGTACGCGTCGACAGGCACCATCAACATGGCCGATCTGGCCGGGCGCATCGCGCAGTTGCCCGATGGTGTGCAGTTGATGTTCGCGTTGTCGCTGTTGGCGGTGTTCGGTATCAAAGCCGGTCTGTTCCCGCTGTTCTCCTGGCTGCCCGATTCCTATCCGGCGGCCGCAGCACCGGTGACGGCGATCTTCGCGGGATTGCTCACCAAGATCGGTGTGTACGCCATCATCAGGACCCAGGTGTTGTTGTTCGATCCCGATGTTCGGCCGGCCTCGCTGCTGTTGGTGGTGGCAGCGCTGACGATGGCTGTCGGGGTGTTCGGGGCCATCGCCCAGAACGATGTCAAGCGGATCCTCTCGTTCCACATCGTCAGCCAGATCGGCTACATGATCTTCGGACTGGCGCTGTTCACCGTGGCCGGTGTGGCCGCCGCCATCTTCTACACCTTCAACAACATCATCTTGAAGACGACGCTGTTGATGACATCGGGTCTGATGGAGCGGCGCGGTGGCTCGACGCGGCTGTTGCGTTCGGGCGGGATGATCCGCACCGCCCCGCTCGTCGGTCTGCTGTTCGCGCTGCCGGCGCTCAGCCTGGCCGGCCTGCCGCCCTTCGGAGGTTTCGTCGCCAAGTTCTCGGTCTTCGATGCCGGGGTCGGGTCGCGCGAATGGGCTGTGGTCGCTGTGGCGGTGCTGGTCAGCTTGATGACGATGTACTCGATGAACAAGATCTGGTCCGGTGTGTTCTGGGGTGAACCCGAACAGCCGTCCGAGCACGAACCGCGCGATGGTGGCCGCCTCGGCGGCCCGGTGCTGATGGTGGCCTCCACCGCGGCGCTCGTGGTCATGGGCCTCGCTGTGATGATCTGGGCCCGGCCGCTGTTCGAATTCACCGAGCGCGCTGCGATCGAACTATTGGATCGTCGCGTCTATATCGATGCTGTGTTGAGGCCGACACCATGAGCACAGCAGATATCGACACCACCGCTGTGATGGTCGATCGTGGATCGCGTCGTGCCCGGCTGCGACGCCGGCTGATCCTCGGTGTGTGGTTCGTGGTGCTGTGGGTGGCGCTGTGGGGCCAGATCACCTGGGCCAATGTCATCTCGGGGATCGCGGTATCGGCCGGATTGCTCATCGTGGTCGGCCTCCCGCGCCAACCCGATGCCCGGATGGGGGGCGGTGCGTTCCGGCCGTTGCGCGCCCTGGTCTTCTTCGCATATTTCGCGGTCGCCGTCGTCACCTCGAACCTGCAGTTGGCCTGGCAGGTGATCAATCCGCGCAATACCGTCCATCCGGGCATCCTGCGTCTGCCGTTGCACGGTTGTTCTGATGCGCTCGTCACCTTGATCGCCAATTCGATCACCCTGACACCGGGTTCGATCACCGTGGAGGTGCGACGGTTCCCCCAGACCAGCGATCTGCCACCCGGCGCCGTCGTGTACGCCCATATTCTGCGCGCCGATGATCCCGAAGCGGCGCGCGCCGGGCTGTTCCGCCTCGCGCGCCTCGCCATCATGGCGTTCGGGTCACGGTCCGCGCTGGCCTCACTCGAGGCGACACGTCTCGCGATTGCAGCGGGTGAGACCGGCCTCGAGGTCCCGATCCTGAGGGGAGAGCGGTCATGATCGAAGCGGCGTGGGTGCTGTTGTCGATCGGTGCATTGGCATTCCTCGTGAGGTTGCTGATCGGACCGAGCCTGCCCGATCGGGTGGTCGCCCTCGACGGATTGGCGACCACCACGATCATCGCCGTCATGGTCGATGCGGCCCGTTCCGATGCCGGTTTCGAGATCGACATCGTGTTGGTGGTGGCGCTCGTCGGCTTCGTCGGCGCTGGGGTGCTGGCACGATTCGTGGAACGGCGGGGCGCATGAACACCTTGGCCGGGATCCTGATCGTGGTCGGTGCCGCGTTCACGATGCTGGCCGGCCTCGGTGCACTGCGCTTCAAAGATGCCTACACCCGGATGCATCCCGCCGCCAAGGGCCCGACGCTCGGTCTGTTGTTGGTGGCGATCGGCACCGCGCTCGAATTACGCACCCTCGCGTTGGTGCTGGCCCTCATCTTGGTGGTGATCCTGCAGTTCCTCGCCGCCCCGGTGGGCACCCATCTCCTCGGTCGTGCCATCCACGGCCGCCTCGTCACCCGGATCGACACCGTCGATGAATGGACCGCCGATCTCCACGACGGGGCAGATGGTGGTGATGATCGGGCCACGAAGCGCTGACGGCGGCGATATCGGGGCGTAGCATCGGACCATGACCGGCACCATTGCACTGTTGGGCGGCGGCCCGTTCGAGGCCAATGACGATCTGGATCGTCGACTCCTCACCGAAGCCGGCGCGACCGAGGTCGTGGTGATGCCGACCGCCGATGCCTTCGAGAACCCGCGCGATCTCGTCGATGCGTCGCACGTCTGGGCTGAGCGGATCGGTGTGGCCGTGCGACCCCTCGAGATCTACACCCGCGGTGATGCGCTCGATGTGGATGTGGACGCTGCAATCGGTGATGCCGTCGCGGTGTACCTGGTCGGTGACTCCCCGATCCATCTGCGCTCGGTGCTGACCGATACCGATCTGTGGTCGGCCATCGTCGCAGTGGTCGAGCGCGGCGGGTTGATCGCGGCGGTGGCCGGATCGGCCGCAGCGCTGTGCAATCCAATGACCGATCCACGCGGTGGGGCATTCACGATCGGCCTCGGGTTGATCGATGGTCTCGCAGTGGCGACCGAGACCGAGACCTGGACCGAGGAGCGTCTGCACCGCACCCGCGATCTCGCTGATGTGCCCGTGGCCGAGGTGCCCACCGGGGCTGCGCTGCTCCGGCGCAACGGCGCGTGGGAGACCATCGGCGACGTCCTCATCGACGGCGAACTGCCCAGCTGAGATCTGGCCGGCTGAGACCAGGGTGGGTGAGAGCGGGTCAGATCCGGGTCAGGACTCGATGATGCGCACCCGGGCGATGCGCACCTCTTCGAGTGGTGCGGTCTCATCGGCCGGATTCGCCACCGCATCGATCGCCTCGACGGTGTCGAGGCCGGTGGAGACCTCACCGAACAGCGAGTACAGCGGCGGGAGCTGCGCACCATTGGGGCCCGAGATGATGAAGAACTGGCTGCCGTTGGTGCCCGGCCCGCTGTTGGCCATGGCGACCGAACCGATCTCGTATTGGCCGGCCTCGGGCAGTTCATCAGCGAAGGTGTAGCCGGGCCCACCCGATCCGGTTGCGGTCGGATCACCGCATTGGATCACGAAGTCGCCGACGATGCGATGGCAGACCGTGTTGTCGTAGTACCCGTAGCGCGCCAGCACCACGAAGTTGTTGACGGCGAGCGGAGCGATCTCGGGATCCAGATCGATGGTGATCGGCCCGAAATTCGTGGTCAGCTCCGCGGTGTAGGTGGCATCGGGATCGAGACAGTCCGGTGGCGGTGACGAGAACTCGCGGCGTGGTTCGCTGGCACCGTCGACGGGTGGGCATTCGGTGGGCTCATCATCGGCGGCCACGGTCGTGGTCGGGGCGATATCGGTGCCCGGCGAGTCGTCGTTCGCGTCGATCTCGGTCGTGGTGTCGACCGCCGCCTCGTCGGAGTCGAACGCGCCGGCGATCCACGCGATGAACACGATGCCGGCGATACCGAGGACCAGCACGGTCAACAGCCGCAGGATTCGCTTCTGGACCGACGCCCGTCGCTGCTGACGATGTTCGACCTGCTGTTTGGCGGCCCGGTTGGCCTTCTGGCGTTCACGCTTTTCGGTACCCACGAGGCCTGCAGCATAGCGCTGGGTCGCCGTCGTCGCCCGGCAGCGCCGGTGGATGACGGTCAGCGACGCTGTTCGAAGCCGCCGGGGGTCATCAGCGACTCATCGAGCAGTACCACCGTCTCGCCGAGGCCGATCTCGACACCGGTGCCTTGATCGGTCGGTGTGGCGGTGATCCAACAGCCATCGAGGTTGCCGACGCGCTCGGAGCCGCGGCCGAAATGGGCCCGGATGGCGCGCATCACCCCTGAATGGGTGACCACGATGAGCGGCTGGCCGAGATCCACGGCGCGCGCAGCGAGGTCGGCGAGCGCGTCGAGTGCCCGTGCGATCACCGAGTCGACGGTCTCGAAGCCATCGGGTCGACGATGCTCGTCGAGATAGCCCGGCCAGGAGGCCTCGATCTCATCGATCGTGAGGCCCTCCCAGGGCCCGGCATCGATTTCGCACAGGCGCATCTCGATCGGGCCGGTCTCGATCCCGAGCCGGTCTGCGATGATCGCAGCGGTGGCCTGGGCGCGGCCGAGTTGGCTGGACCAGCACTCGGCGAAGACGAGATCGGTCTTCGGGTCCGCGACGATGCCCGCCAGGGTCCCGGCGGCCGCCATCGCCTGACGCTGGCCGAACTCGGTCAGCGGTGAGTCCGCCATCCCCTGCCAGCGCCGCGCTGCGTTCCATTCGCTCTGGCCGTGGCGGATCAGCAATACCGCATCGATGCCGGGATTCTCGAGGGCAGGATGCACGCTTGCAGAGCTGTCGAGAGCCGGGTTCATCTCGGGCAATGTAGTGGCGCCGCTACGCTTTCATCGATGGCGACCGTTCGACTCTTCGCGGCAGCCCGCCAGGCGGCGGGCACCGGATCCACCGAGGTCGACGCCACGACCGTGGGCGAGGTGATCGACACGATCGGCGAGCGGTTCGGGCCCGGGTTGGTCTCGGTGCTCGACACCTGTCGGGTGTGGGTCAACGGTGAGGCGGCCGTGGGGACCACACCGGTGGGCCCCTCCGATGAGGTGGCGATCCTGCCGCCGGTCTCAGGAGGATGCGATGGCTGATCAGTCCGGCACCGGTGGATTCGACTCCGAGGCGCTGCGCGCCCTTGAGCTATCGGAGCTGCGCGCCACCCGGGAGCGTCTGCAGCATGAGGATGATGTGGTCTCCTATGTCCGCCGGATCGCACAGGCCCGCCTCGATCTGGCGCGCTGGTCCGCTCATGATGACTCCGGTGACGACTCGGGTGACGATCGCGATATCACCGGGGAGCTGCAGGAGGTGTTGACCCGCCAACTCGTCGGCGGTGAACCGCGCCCGCCGCGCCCCGATGAGGTTCCCGTCGAGGACAGTGCGCTGGTGGCCGACCTCGAGGCACTGTGTACGCGCTTCGGCTTCAGTCGCCTCGAGGAGCTCTCCGACTCCGAGCGCGCTGCGCTGATCGATGCGCTCGGGGCCTTCGAGGCCGAGGTGTCGGCCGATCGTCGGGCCCGCTTCGAGATGCTCGATGCGTTGAGTGCCGAACTCGTGCGGCGCTACCGCGACGGTGAGGCCACCATCGACCTTGGCGCCGACGACGACCGGTGAGGGACAAGCGGACGGAATACCCTCACCGTCTCGGCGTTGTAGGTGGGTTGTGAATCGGATCGCGATGATCTCGGCGCATACGTCGCCGTTGGCCCAACCCGGATCGGGTGATAGCGGCGGCATGAACGTCTACGTGCGCGAATTGGCCTCGTCATTGGCTCAGTCCGGTGTGGACTGCACCGTGTACACCCGCGCCGATGCCGCCGGTCTGGCCCCCGAGGTGCTGATCGAACCCGGATATCGGGTGGTCCATGTCGAGGCCGGCCCGCACCATCTGCCCAAAGAAGCGCTGTGCGAGGTGATGGACGAGTTCACCGACGCCGTCAAGATCGACATCGCAGCGCGCGGTGGCGTCGACGCGGTCCATGCGCACTATTGGCTGAGCGGCCTCGTCGGCCACCGGCTCAAACACGAACTCGGCGTGCCCTTCGTGATGACCTTCCACACCTTGGCGCGGATCAAAGCCGCCGGCGGCGATCCGGACCCGGGGCTGCGCGAGGTCGCCGAATTGGACATCATCAACTGCGCTGATGCCATCAGCGTCAGCTGCGCCGAGGAGGAGCGCCAGTTCCGCTCACTGCACCCCGATCCGGTCGGCCGCTTCGAGACGATCGCCCCCGGTGTCCACCCGGCGTTCTTCTCTCCCGGTGACCGACGCGGGGCTCGCCGAGCGCTCGACCTGGATCCCGATCGGCCGCTGGTGGTCTTCGTCGGTCGCATCCAGCCGCTCAAGGGACCCGATCTCGCAGTGCGGACCATGGAACGACTCGCCGGACTCGGCCATGGCGATGCCCGGCTGTTGATCATCGGCGGGTCATCGGGTGCCGACCACCACACCACGCAGGTGCGCGAACTCGTCGATGAACTCGGCCTGTCGGATCGGGTCGACTTCGTGGCACCCCAGCCGCACCACACCCTGTCGAGCTATTACCGCGCCGCCGATGTGGTGATGGTGCCGAGCCGTTCGGAGAGCTTCGGCCTGGTCGCGCTCGAGGCCGCCGCCTGCGGGATCCCGGTGGTGGCATCGGGTGTCGGTGGACTGCTATCGCTGGTCGAGCACGGCCGGACCGGGTTCGTCATCGACGAACGCAATCCGCGTCCGTTCGCTGACGCGGTCGCCGCAATCCTCGATGATCCGGTGCTCGCAGCGCGGATGGGTCGTGCCGGCTATGAGCACTCGCTGCAGTACCGCTGGGGCACCGCGGCGGCGCGGGCGCGGCGGCTGTATCTGGAACTGACGGCGCTCGAACCGGTGGCCTGTCTGTGAGCGGCTATCTCGATCGCGATGGCGTGGCTCACCTCGCCGGCCGTATCGATATCTGGTTGGCCGAGCTCGCCGAGGTGTCGACATCGATCGCAGCGATCGACCGCGGAACCAGCGATGACACCGCATCGGGTGATCCGCGGTGGTATGTGCGCATGCGCGGCGAGGCCAAGGAGTTCACCACGGTCTGGCTGACCCTCGGCCAGCGCACCCTGCGCTATGAGACCTATGTGATGCCCGCTCCGGAGGAGAACGCCGAGATGCTCTATGAGAACCTGTTGCGTCGCAATGAGCGCCTCGTCGGAGCCCATTTCTCGATCGGGATCGAAGATGCGGTGTTCCTGCGTGGTGAACTGCTCGTCGATGATGTCGACGCCGAACAACTCGACCGGGTGCTCGGGACACTGTTCGCCGCCGTCGAAGAGTCCTTCGGCACCCTGATCCGCATCGGCTTCGCCAGCCGTTTCGCCTGAGCATCGATTCCGCTGGCCGATGGCCGCTGTGCACCGGGGGTGTCCGGGTGGGCGGCTCGGGAGGTCGGATCCATCCGCCTGCCCGGACGATGACTGGGACGATGACTGGG